>DAIOWG010000160.1:0-6839 GCA_036758645.1 Dokdonella sp.
GCCCGACCGGCCCGGCTGCGGCGGCCGCATCGGCGCCGAGCGTGAACTTGCCATGCACGATCGAATCGACGCCTCGCTGGGTACGGAACACGAGGATCACGTCGGTCGACGAGACCCCGGCCTGGAAGCCGACGCTGCCGCCGGTCAGGCTCACGAACGCGGGATTGGACCAGGTGCCGTTCGCCGACTTCACCGAGATCAGGCCCTTGCCGTGGCGCCCGCCCACGACGAGGCCGGCCTTGATCACGTCGGGGATCACCGCGATCGCATGCGCGCTTTCGAGCAGGTCCTTCGGAATGGCCTTGTCCGGCGCCTGCATGACCTCCTTCAGCACGCGCACCGCGTTGGACGCGCGCCCGTTCTCTTCTTCGCCGGCGACGGCGGGCAGGGCGAACAGCGCGAGCAGCGCGAACAGTGGAACGGCAAGGCGCATCGCGATCTCCGGCAACAGGACCCACCCACGTTAGCAGGCGCAGCTGAGTGGACGATGACCGCAGCCGGAAGACTCAGCGCACGAAACGCCGGCGGTTTGCGCCCGCGGCACCCGCGACGAGCAGGCCGAGCAGCAACAGCGCCCACGGCGCGTCGACCGGGGCGCTGATCGGCGCCGGCCCTCCGCGACCGCATTGCGGCGGACCGAGCGTGAATCCCTTCATGCCGACTTGGCGCAGCGTCTCGGGGCCGGTGATCGGTCCGAGGATGTCGAGCGTGCCGGTACGTGGATCGATCCTGGCCAGATCGCTCCAGTCGGCGAGCGTCTGGTCGTCGTCTTCGGGCGGGACGTAGTTCAGCACCGCCCACAGCGTGCCGTCGGTGTCGAACGCCATCGAGATCGAGTTGATCCAGCGTGTCGCCTCGGCACCGAAGCCACCGATCGGCGTCGCGGCGCCGGTGGTCGTGTCGATTCGGTAGAAGCGGTTGTCGTCCTTGCCCGCAGCGCCGAACAGTTCGCCCTCGCGCAGGGCGAGGCCACTGATCGCCGCACCGGTGTCGCCGACCAGCACGGTGGTGCCGTCGGCGGGATCGACCGTCCAGACCTTCTGCGCATAGGCCGAGGTGAGCCAGAGCTCGCCTTCGCAGCCAGCGATCATGTTGAGGTCGAGCGCGTCGTTGCGCGCCGGGTCGCCCTGTCCGGCGAGCCCGAAATCGGCGAGCACGGCAGCACGGCCATTGGCGGGGTCGACGCCGATCAACAGCTTCAGCCCACCCGCGACCGCGTACATCGATCCATCCGGCGTGACGGTGAGGCCGCTGATGTTGCCGATCGTCTGGCCCGCGTAGGGGCCGGCCTCGCCGATGCGCTCGGCGACACGGGTGTCGAGGTCGAAACGGTACAGGGTGTCGAACGCTTCGCCATACGCCGTCGTCGCCGCCTGCACGGATGGCGTGGCGACGGCAAGCATCCCCGCTGCGATGACGCAGGTCAGTGGGCGCATGGCGGCATGTTATCGTTATTAGGTAATCGTCTGCCCCGCGGTGGTCCGCGGTGGCGGCCCGAGTCTAACAGCAAAGCCAGGACCGTCCAAACGGCCGGCGCCGTGCACCGGCCCTCTCCCATGCCGCGTTATTTCTCCCCGTCCCCGCATCGGCACGGCGATCCGTCCGCCGCGGCCATCGTGCTCGTCAACCTCGGCACGCCGGAACGCCCCGACGCGCGCTCGGTGCGACGCTATCTGGCTGAATTCCTTGGCGATCCGCGTGTGGTCGAACTGCCGCGCTGGCTTTGGCGCCTGCTCCTGCACGGGATCGTGCTGCGCGTGCGTCCGGCGCGCTCGGCCGAGCTCTACGCGAAAATCTGGGGCGCCGGCGGCTCGCCGCTCGCGAGCGGCACGGCCGCGCTCGCCGGCGCGCTGGGCGAGGCGATCGGCGCGCGCCGACCCGGACCGGTGCTGGTGCGCCATGCGATGCGCTATGGCGGGCCCTCGCTGCGCAGCGTGCTGCGCGAGCTCGCCACGCACAACGCCCACCGCGTGCTCGTGTTGCCGCTGTATCCGCAGTACTCGGCGACTACCACGGCCTCGGTGTTCGACGCGGTCGCGCGTGAGCTGTCGGGCTGGCGGCGCGTGCCTGAGCTGCGGTTCATCGCCGACTACCATGCCGAACCGCGCTACATCGAAGCGCTGGCGCGAAGCGTCGAGGCGCACTGGCGCCAGCATGCACGCGCGCCGAAGCTCGTGCTTTCGTTCCATGGCATCCCGGAGCGCTATTTCCAGGCGGGCGACCCGTACTTCTGCCAGTGCCAGGCGACCGCGCGACGTCTGCGCGAGCGGCTTGGCCTCGCGGAGGATGCCTTGATCGTCGCGTTCCAGTCGCAGGTCGGACGGGCTCGCTGGCTGCAGCCCTACACCGAACGCGTGCTGGCGGAGTTGCCGGCAGCCGGTGTCCGGCATGTGCAGGTGCTGTGCCCGGGCTTTCCGGTCGACTGCCTCGAGACGCTCGAGGAGATCGCGATCCGCAACCATGCGCGCTTCCTGCAGGCCGGCGGCGAACGCTTCGATTACATCCCGGCGTTGAATGCCGGCAGCGACCACGTCAATGCGCTGGCCGAACTTGCGCTGCGCCATGCACAGGGCTGGCCCGAGTTCGACCCGGCCTGGGACGCCGCGCGCAATGCGGCGCAGCGCGAGGCGGTGCGCCAGCGGCATGAACGCCTGCGCGATGCACGTCGCTGAGGAACTGCGCGTCGCGTTGCCGCATGCGACGCTGGCCGCGCGACGCTGGGGGGATCCGAAGCTTCCGCCGCTGCTCGCGCTGCATGGCTGGCTCGACAACGCGGGCAGTTTCGAGGCGCTCGCGCCGCTGCTCGCCACGCGTTGGCAGGTGGTCGCGCTCGATTTCGCGGGCCATGGACGGTCGACGCACCTGCCGGCCGGGACCTGGTACCACTACGTCGACTACTTCGACGAACTGCGCGCGGTGTTCGATCATTTCGGCTGGGCGCGCGCGGACCTGCTCGGCCACTCGCTCGGCGGCACGCTCGCGAGCCTGTTCGCGGCGCTGTATCCCGAACGCGTCGGCGAGCTCATGCTGATCGAAGCGCTCGGCCCGCTGACCGCGGGCATCGACGAAACGCTCGCTCGCCTGCGGCGCGCGCTCGACGAACGCGAAGCGCATGCAAGGCGCCGCCCGTTGCGCGTGTTCGCGACGCTCGACCAGGCGGTCGCTGCGCGCATGCGCGCGAACGGTTTGTCGCACGCCGCAGCGCGACCGATCGTCGCGCGGGGCGTCACCGAGGTCGAAGGTGGATATGCGTGGTCGAGCGATCCGCGCCTCACGCTCGCGAGTCCACAGCGCTTCAGCGAGCAGCAGGTGCTCGCGATGCTGGGCGGCATCCACGCGCGCAGCCTGCTCGTGCTCGCGGATCCAGCGACCAGCTACCTGCCGGTCGCGATGATCGATGCGCGCGCGGCCAGGGTCGCCGACATCCGCATCGTGCGCCTGTCCGGCCACCACCACCTGCATCTCGAGGACGCGCAGGCGGTGGCGAGCGAGATCCTGGCGTTCGCGGATGCGGCGCAGGGGCCGTAGGCCTCGCGAGGTCGCCGCGTGGTCGATCATGCGATGCGCCATCGTGGGGTGCGTCGACAGGGCGCGCGATGCCCCTCTGCGACCAGCCCATCAAGCCGCGGGCGGAGCCTGGATCAGCCGCGTCAATTCCGCCTTCAGCGCCTGTCCGTTCACGCGCAGCCATTCGCGCTGTTCGCGCCAGTCCGGGTAGAGCTTTTCGACCAGCGCCCAGAACCGCGGCGAATGATTGCGGATGCGCAGGTGGCAGAGCTCGTGCACGACCACGTAACGCAGGGCGGCGGGCGGGGCCAGCGCCAACGCGAGGTCGAGCGTGACGCGGTCGCGCGTGTCGAGGCTGCCCCAGAGGCTCTTGAGCGGTCGCAGCTTGATGCCGGTCGGCGCGCGACCGAGCTCGGGACAGTAGCGCGCGAAATAGCGGCTCACGTCGCGGCGGATCTGTGCCTCGAGGAACGAGCGCAGCAATGCGCGCGCGGCCGGCAGGGTCGACTTGCCATGCGGGCGCGGCAGGCTCAGCACGAGGCGGTCGTCGACCTGCTCGATCTGCGGCCAGGCGCCGTCGCGCCACGACAGGCGCGTGGTTTCGCCACGCAGCGGCATCACGGTCGCGGCGCCGGGCTTGAGCGGCGGCGGTGCGGAGCCGAGGCTGAGCTCGTCGAGCTTGCGCTCGAGCCACTCGCCATGTTTGCGCAGGAACGCGAACACCTGCGCGGGATGCGTGCCTTCGGGATAGGTGACGCGCGCACCGCCGGGCGTGACCGTCAGCCGCAGCCTGCGCGCGCGCGGATGGCTCTTGCGCAGCACCTTGATCGTCTCGCCGGCCGGCGTGGCCAACTCGAGGTAGTCGTGCGCAAGTTCCACTTCGATCCTTCTCCCATCCGACCCGCCTGGCTGCGCTAGTCGCGCTCGCCGGGACGGGGAACATCGAACCACTGGTCAAGTCGCGCGAACAGGTTCTGCAGTTCGAGCGTCATCAGCGCAAATACCGCGTCCAGTTCCGCCTGCTTCGATTCCGCGGTCTGTTCGCCGAGCGTGTCGAGCACGACGTCGAGGAACTTGAGCTTGCGCACGACGAGGTCCTCGCCGAGCACGAAGCTCATCCGGTCATCGAACACGAGGCCGAGCTGGAACACCTGCTTGCCCGACTTGAGATGCTCCCTTACCTCATCCGATTCAAGGTCCTGGCGGCGGCAGCGGACGATCGCGCCGGCTTCGGCCGGATCCCGCAACTCGCATTCTTCGCCGAGCGCTAGGCCCGCAGGCAGCTTGCCACCAATCAGCCACCCCGTCATCAGGTTGCGGACCGACTCGGCCGGGGCCATCGGCGTGGCCGGAAACCGGCCCAGTGCCTCGCGTACCTGGCTGACTGCGTCCTCGGCCGCCTTGCGGCTGGCGCTGTCGACCACGAACCAACCGTGCTTGGCGTCCAGATAAGCGGAAAGCCGAGACGGGCGGATGAAGGCGCGCGGCAGGAGCTCGGAAATGACCTCTTCCTTCAAGCGCTTGCGTTCACGAGCGCCGGGGCGCCGCCCCTCCTTGTGGTGCATGCGGTCGATCCTGTCCGCAAGCTCTTCGGCCACCACGACGGCGGGCAGCAGGCGCTCTTCGGTGCCGATCGTGAACAATGAAAACGCACCGATCTGGTGCACGAGCTGTTCGCTGTCGCGTCCGTACGGAGAGATGAAGCCGCGGGTTGCGAGTTCGAGCGGCCCGCATTCGCGCAATCGATGCGATTCGAGGTTCTTTTGAAGATGATCGAGGGTGTTCTCGACACTTTCCGGAAAACGAAACAGGGTCAGGTTGCGGAAGAACATGGAACTCCTGGGGAGGGCTGAGGGCTGAGGGCTGAGGGCTGAGGGCTGAGGGCTTGGGATGGAGGCCGGGGCTTGGGGGGCGAGCGGCCCTGTACGGGATAACGTGTCAGTCGGGGTCGGCGAGCCCGCCGTGGGCGTCGGTTCGAGGCGCTTGTGCGCGGCGGCCGAGCGCGGCGAAGTCATGCAGCGCGTGGTCGAGCAGGTGCGATGGCACGGTATGGCCGAGCGCGCGGAAGATGTTCTCGATGCGGCCCGGATGCTGGCTTTCCCACGCCGCGAGCATCGACTTGATCGCCTTGCGCTGCAGGTTCTCCTGCGATCCGCACAGGTTGCACGGCAGGATCGGAAACGCCTGCGCGCGCGCATGTTCGGCGATATCGTGCTCGCTGCAGTACGCGAGTGGTCGGATCACGATGTTGCGGCCATCATCGGAACGCAATTTGGGCGGCATCGCCTTGAGCGTGGCCTGGTGGAACAGGTTGAGGAACAGCGTCTCGACGATGTCGTCGCGGTGGTGGCCGAGTGCGATCTTGCTCAATCCCTGCTCGGCCGCGAACGTGTAGAGCGCGCCGCGGCGCAGGCGCGAGCACAGGCTGCACATCGTGCGGCCTTCCGGGATCACGCGCTTGACCACGCCATAGGTGTCCTGCTCGAGCACGTGGAACGTGACGTCGCGTTCGCGCAGGTAGCGCGGAATCACCTCGGCGTCGTAACCCGGCTGCTTCTGGTCGAGATGCACGGCCACGAGTTCGAACGCGATCGGTGCGTTTGCCTGCAGCTCCAGCAGGAGGTCGAGCAGGGTCCATGAGTCCTTGCCGCCGGACACGCACACCATCACGCGATCGCCGTCCTCGATCATGTTGAAGTCCGCGATCGCCTGGCCGACCTGGCGCCGCAGGCGCGTGGCGCGCCGGGCGGCTTCAGGGTCGAGCTTGCGGCGGGGCGTCGCGTTCATGGGTTCGTCGATCCGGAATTCGCGGGCGATGGGGAGCCGCGCGCTCGGGGGTGGCGCTGGGGGACGCTCGCACGGGAGACGGCCATTGTAGTCGGCGCGGTCGCAGCTTCCGATACGCGGCGCGTTCACTTCCGCCGCCTGCGCCGATGCGGCAAAATCCGCGCGGCTGCGCGCTCGATTCCGCGGCACGCGCGCCGGGACGCCTCCTGGCGAGTTCCCCACCCCGCCGATCGGCCCTCGTTCGTCGCGCAGGCGCGGCGAGGCCGCCATCACTGGAGCGTCCATGAGCAGCACCCCGAGCGTCGATTCCGCCCGCCTCGCCAATGCGATCCGCTTCCTCGCGGCCGACGCGGTCGCAAAGGCGCCGTCGGGCCATCCCCGCATGCCCATGGGCATGGCAGAAATCGCCGTCGACCTGTGGACGCGCCAGCTCGACCGAATCACCACCCGCACCGAGCAGGCCAACCTCCTGCCGGCCGAGATCGATGCGTTCCGCGAACAAGCCGCCGACGCGCCGGCGGCCGCCACCGCCGCCGCCGCGTTCG
>DAIOWG010000161.1:0-6823 GCA_036758645.1 Dokdonella sp.
GTTCAACAACATCGCCGTCGGTGCCGCGCACGCGATCGCGCGCCACCGACTCGAGCGCGTCGCGATCGTCGACTTCGACGTCCACCACGGCAACGGCACCCAGGACATCTTCTGGGTCGATCCGCGCGTGCTGTATGTGTCCTCGCACCAGTTGCCGCTTTACCCGGGCACCGGCAGCCGCAACGAAGGGGGCGTCGGCAACATCGTGAACATCCCGCTGCCGCCGGGCACCGGCTCGCAGGGATTCCGCGCGGCCTGGGAATTCGAGGGACTGCCGGCGATCGAGGATTTCGGTCCGCAACTCGTGCTGGTCTCGGCAGGGTTCGATGCGCACCGGCTTGATCCGCTCGCGAGCCTCGAACTCGGCGCCGACGACTTCGGCTGGCTCACGACGCGCCTCGTCGACATCGGCGCGCGCCATGCGCGCGGGCGCGTGGTCTCGAGCCTGGAAGGCGGATACAGCCTCGAGGCGCTGCGCGAGAGCGTCGTCGCGCACGTGGCCGCGCTCGGCGGCTGACGCGATTCGCGGCGTCGCGCACGCGGGCGTACAATGGGTGCATCCCGGCCTGGAGACCGGACATGAACCGGATACCACGCTCAAATCCCGATTTCGCGCGCACCGCATGGCGCGACGGCGCCGCGGCACGCATCGTCCTTCTCGCCGCGATCGCGTGCATCGCCTGCTCCGCACACGCGCAAACCTGCGACGCGCCGCTGCTGCCCCGCACAGAGCCCATGCAGTCCACGACCTGCGGTGGCGACTTGTCGGTCGCGTCGATCTGCAATGGCGAAATCCCGGTCCAGGCACCGAGCGAGTTCTGGCAACTGACGGTCGGAACGGGCGCCAGCGGAACCATCACGCTGTCGCAGCCTGACTGGACCTTCACGCCTGTCGGCTACCTGATCGACGCGAGCCGCAGCTGCGGCGAGGGGGATTGCCATGCCCGCGTCGACCCGATGAACCCGCTGCACCTCGAGATCGTGCCCCCGGGCAGGTATTCCTTGCTCGTCACCGGCTCGGAATGGAACCCGCCGGGCAGCTGCGGCACCTACGAGCTCATGATCGCGGGCAACCTCGGCGATTTCGACCTCGTGTTCGCGGACGGATTCGACTGACGCGGAATCGTCGCGCGCGGCCGCGCCGCAAGACGGGTCACCGGCCTGTCCCGATCAGGCGCGATCCTGCGGTTATGTTCCTGCCGATCCGGCGAAAGGAGCACGCCATGCAAGCACGTCCCCACATTGTTTCGACCCAGGTTTCATCGATCCCGCCACGCATCGCGACCCGCGCGCGCTGGCTGGGGGCGCTGTTCGCGCTCGTCGCGGCGGGCGGCGTGCAGGCGCAAACCTGCGCGGCACCGGTCGTGGCGCCAGGCCCGCCTGGCTGGCAGTTCGAGGGCGACACCTTGTATGGCGACACCTCGTTTACGGGCTTCTGCGGCGGCGCGGTCGCTGCGAGCGGACCGGTCTGGGTCTATCGCCTTCGACCCTGGACCACCTCCACCGAAATCCGCGTCGTCGAGCACACCGGGCCTTGGCACCCCGTCATGTTCCTCGTGGATGCATCCGAACCTTGCGGTGCGGAGACCCAGTGTCTCGCAGCGGGCGACGCCCTCATTCCTCTGCAATTGCCGGCACCGCCCTTCGTCGACTACTGGCTGTATGTCACCTCATCGGAATTCGACAGCACCGGCTCGGGCGGCCCGTTCCTGCTGACCATGAACGGCACGCCCGATGACGCGGATCTGATCTTTGCCGACGGATTCGATTGAGCGGAGGCCCGGCGGATCACGGGCATGCGCCGGCGCAGGTGGCGGATGCAGTTGTACTGTTTGCCCGCCACCGGCGCTTGCGGCAAGCTAGCGCTTCTTGCGTTCGACGAAGAAGCCCCCCACCGTGCGTCCGACCCTTGACCGCCTCCCCGGGCGGCGCCTGCTGCCGATCGCGATCCTCCAGGTCCTGCTGCCGGCGGCACCCGCCGCATGGGCCGCGCAGGGCATTGAAGTCGCGCCGCCCTCGTGCACGGCCGGCACGGCCGGTTGCGCCGCCAGGCCGCTCGACTGGGGCATGTGCGGCAAGAACGACCTGCTCGACTTCCATGTCGCGGACCTGCCGACGGAAGGCGATCGCGACAGCGTCGCGCGCGACGTCAGTGCGCTCAAGGTGAGTTCTCCGGACAACTCGCGCTACGTGCTCGAAGGCAAGGCCGAGATCCGCCAGCTCGACCTGCTGCTGCGGGCCGAGAAGATCACCTACGATGCGGACACCAGCGACTACACGGCGCAGGGCCCGATCACCTACCAGGACCGCGGCCTGCTGCTCGCGGCCGACGCGGCAAGCGGCAACGCCGACCGCGACCAGTGCACGCTCGAAGGCGTGCGCTACCAGCTGCTCGGCTCGCGCGGCAATGGCGTGGCATCGGTCGCGATCACCACCGACATCGATCACGCGCGCCTCACCGGTGCGACGTTCTCGACCTGCGACGTCGCGAACCAGCAGTGGGCGTTCGCCGCGCGCGAGATCGAACTCGATCGCGTGGAAGGCATCGGCCGCGCGCGCGACGTGACGTTCCGCGTGCGCAACGTACCGGTGTTCTGGCTGCCGTATGCGCGCTTTCCGCTGGACGACCGACGCGTCAGCGGATTCCTGTTCCCGAACGTCGGCTTCAGCGACCGGCGCGGCTTCGACCTCACGCTGCCGTACTACTTCAACATCGCGCCGAACTACGATGCGACGCTCGCGCCGCGCCTGATGACGGAGCGCGGGCTCATGCTGGGCGGCGAATTCCGCTACCTCGCCGATGCGAGCAGCGGCACGTTCAACTTCGAGTTCCTGCCCGACGACCGCCGCGCCGATGACGAAGCGCGCGAGTACGGCGAGAACATCCCGGACAGCCGCTGGTGGTACCAGTGGCGCGACACCACGCGTTTCAACCAGACCTGGGGCGCCAACGTCGACCTCAACCGCGTCTCGGACGCGCGTTACTTCGAGGACTTCGGACGCGGTCTCTACAGCTCGGCGGTCAGCTTCCTGCCCTCGCGCGCCTACGTGCACGGGCGCGGCGAATCCTGGAGCGCGTCGATCGGAGGCGACGACTACCAGATCACCGACCCGACCCTGCCCGAACGCTTCGAGCCGTACCGCCGCCTGCCGCGCGCGACCTTCGACGCCGAGCGCGCGTTGCTCGGTCCGCTCGAGGGCGGCATCGACGCCGAGTTCGTCGCGTTCGCGAAGGACGACGCGGTCGACGGGCGCCGACTCGACCTGTACCCGCATCTTTCACTGCGGCTCGAGGGCGCGGCGTGGTTCCTCAAGCCGGAACTCGGCTATCGCTACACGCGTTACGAACTCGAGGACCTCGACGAAGCGGACAACCCGCTGCTCGGCAGCGACGACCCGCATCGCGGAACGCCGATCTTCAGCCTCGACGGCGGACTCGTGTTCGAGCGCGAGCTCGAGTTCGGCGGCGAGGCGTGGACACAGACGTTCGAACCGCGCGCGTATTACCTGCGCGTGCCGTATCGCGACCAGGGCGACATCCCGTTGTTCGACACCCAGCAGATCCCGTTCACGTTCAGCGAACTGTTCCGCAGCAACCGTTTCGTCGGTGCCGATCGCCAGATGGATGCGAACAACCTCTCGCTCGCGCTGACCACGCGCTTCCTCGAGAACGCGACCGGCGAGGAGCGCGTATCGGCCAGCATCGGCCAGATCCGCTACTTCGACGACCAGCGCGTGCAATTGCCCGGGCGCGAGGCGACCGACCATTCCGGCTCGGCCTACGCGGGACAGCTCGCACTGCGCCTGTCGGACCGCTGGCGCGTCGCGATCGACCAGCAGTACAACCCGAACACCGACCACACCGATCTGTCGACGGTGACCCTGCAGAACCGCTTCGCGGGCGACGGCGTGGCCAACCTCTCCTACCGGTACCGCCGCG
Organism: Dokdonella sp.; assembly: GCA_036758645.1. GTDB lineage: Bacteria > Pseudomonadota > Gammaproteobacteria > Xanthomonadales > Rhodanobacteraceae > Dokdonella_A. Next base: position 3,941 of record DAIOWG010000161.1, read on the forward strand.
ACTTCCTCGAGCAGGTCGACTTCTCGACCGCGATCCCGCTCGCGCCGGGCTGGCGCCTGATCGCGCGCGAGAACTACGCGCTGAACGAACCCCGTTCGCTGCCGGTCGAAACGCGTGGCGAAGGCGGGCGCAGCCTCGAACGGTTCCTCGGCATCGAGCACGACACCTGCTGCATCGCGTGGCGCCTGATCGCGCGGCGCTGGGTGCACAACATCGAAGGCGAGTACGACACCGCGCTGTACTTCGAGCTCGAATTCAAGGGCGTCGGCTCGGTCGGGCAGAAGACCGACGGTTTCCTGCGCCGTGGTATCCTCGGCTATCAATGACGCGTGCGGATGCAGCGGCCGGCATTCGCCGCTCCGCGCCGGCGCAGGCGCCTGCCGCGCCGCCAGCAGCCGCCCTCCCCTGTCGCACCTGAACCGGGCCACCGGCACTACGGAAAACCGATGAAGATCCTCTCCGCCTTCGCCCTCGCGCTGCTCGCCACCGTCGCGCTCCCTCGCGCCGGGGCGCAACCCGCCACCGAACCGCTCGACCGCATCGTCGCCGTCGTCGACGAGGATGTCGTGCTGCAAAGCGAACTCGACAGCCAGGTCAACTCGGTCACCACGCAGTACGCGAGCAATCCCTCGCAGCTGCCACCGCGCGACGTGCTCGAGCGCCAGCTCCTGAGCCGCCTGATCGTGCAGAAGCTGCAGATCGCGCGCGCCGCCACCTCCGGCGTCAAGGTCTCCGACGCCGACGTGGACCAGGCGATGGCGCAGATCGCGCGCCAGAACAACATGGATGTCAGCCAGTTGCGCGGCGCCATCGAAAGCCAGGGCATCGACTTCAACCGCTTCCGCGAGGATGTCGCCGAGCAGGTGGTGGTACAGCGCCTGCGCCAGCGCATCGCGCAGAGCCGCGTGCAGGTCAGCGACGCCGAAATCGACAGCCTGGTGCGCAACGGCAAGTTGAACCAGGGACAGCTTCATGTGGGCTACATCCTCGTCGGACTGCCCGACGGCGCGACGCCCGAGCAGGTCGACGAGGCGCACGCGAAGGCGACCGAAGCCAAGCAGCAGATCGATGCGGGCATGGACTTCACCGCGGCCGCGATCCGCTATTCGAACGCGGACAACGCGCTGCAGGGCGGCGACCTCGGCTGGCGCAACCGCAACGAGCTCCCGCCGCCGCTGGTGGAGGCGGCCGACGCGCTGTCCGAAGGCGCCGTGTCGGCGCCGATCCGCGGCCCGAACGGCTTCCACCTGATCAAGCTCATCGGCAAGCGCGACTCGGCGGCTGGCGGCGAGCAGCTCGTCACCGAGTACAAGGCCCGGCACATTCTCGCCAAGGTCGACGAACTCAACGACGACGCGAAGGCACGCGCGAAGATCGACGCCGTGCGCGCACGCGTGGCCGGCGGCGAGGACTTCGAGGCCGTCGCACGCGACGCATCCGACGACGACACCACCAAGGCGCTCGGGGGCGATCTCGGCTGGTTCGCGGCCGACTCGTACGGCGCCGGTGTCGGCGAAGCGGTGCGCGCGTTGTCGCCGGGTGAGGTCTCGCAGCCGTTCCGCACCAACGTCGGCTGGCACCTGGTCAAGCTCGACGAGGTGCGCAACACCGACAAGGCCGGCGAGATGCAGCGCGAGGAAGCGCGCAACATCCTGTTCCAGCGCAAGGCCGAGGACGAGTACGAGAGCTTCCTGCGCCAGATGCGCAGCGAGGCCTACGTCGAGATCCGCCTGCCTGGCGCGGAAGACACCTCGTCCACGGGCGGCGGCGCGCCCTGAGCCCACGCGGGCCGCGCACGGCGCAGCTCGCCGGCATCCGCCGCCGCGAACCGGAATCGCCATGTCGCACGCGCCGACGCGACCGCTGCCGCGCCTCGCGCTGACCGCGGGCGAGCCCGCGGGCATCGGCCCGGAGTTGCTTGCACGGCTCGCCGCGACCTCGATCGAGGCCGATCTGGTCGCGCTCGTCGATCCGGCCCTGCTCGAGGACGCGGCGCGCGCAGCGGGCATCGCGTTGCGGCTGCGTCCGTACGACCCGAATGAACACGTGCCTGCGCGTGCCGCGGGCGAGCTGCGCGTGCTGCCGCTTGCGCTGCCGCAGCGCGTGTCGCCGGGTCAGCTCGATCCGCGCAACGCGCGCGGGGTCGTCGAGATGCTCGCGCGTGCCGCCGACGGGGCCGGCAATGGCGAGTTCGACGCGATCGTGACCGCGCCGCTGCACAAGGGCGTCATCAACGACGCGGGCATCGCGTTCACCGGCCACACCGAGTTCTTCGCGGCACGCGCTGCCAGGGACGTCGTGATGATGCTGGTCGCGCCGGCGCGCGAAGGCAACGCACGTCCGCTGCGTGTCGCGCTCGCGACCACCCACCTCGCCCTGTCCGCGGTACCCGCGGCGATCACGCGCGCAGGCGTCGCGCGCTGCCTCACGATCCTCCTTGCCGAACTCGTCGGCCGATTCGGCATCGCGGCTCCGCGCGTGGCGGTGCTCGGACTCAACCCGCATGCGGGTGAAGGCGGCCACCTCGGGCGCGAGGAAATCGACGAGATCTCGCCCGCGATCGCAGAGCTGCGCGCCGCCGGTCACGACATCGAAGGGCCGCTCGCGGCGGACACCGCATTCGTGCCCGCGCGCCTCGCGCGCTACGACGCGGTGCTCGCGATGTACCACGACCAGGGCCTGCCGGTGCTCAAGCACGCAGGCTTCGGCCATGCGGTCAACGTCACGCTCGGGCTGCCTTGGATCCGCACCTCGGTCGACCACGGCACCGCGCTCGATGTCGCGGGGCGGGGCGTTGCCGATGCGGGCAGCATGATCGCGGCCGCCCGGCTCGCGCTCGAGCTCGCGCAGCGGCGCTGACGTCCCGTGTGGGTGGGACCTCGG
>DAIOWG010000162.1:0-2741 GCA_036758645.1 Dokdonella sp.
ACGAGGTCGTCGACGACACCGCGGTGTTCGCGAGCTTCTCGAGTGCGAACGCGATCAACGCCGACGGCGTGATCGTCGGCACCGGCCGCACCGCGGACGATTCGATGATGGGTTTCATGCTGACGCCGATCCGCGCGGACGCGGTCTTCGCGGATGGGTTCGAACCGTAGCGAACGCGGGAACCCGGAACACGGCGCGCACCAGGAAGAGCGCTGGTCCGGATGGCTCTTCGTCCGTGCGATCGGTGTGATCCGTGTTTCAATCTCGAGGTCCGGCGTCGCTCCGCGCCGCGCGCGCCATCAGGATCGACAGGCAGAAGTGGAAGCCGACGCCGAGCGCGACGGTGAGGCCGATCGCGCGCAGCACCGGCATCGACGACAGCGCCTGCAGGCCGAACACGAGCAGCGCCGAGAGCACGCAGACGAGGGTCGCGTGCAGCGTGCGGCGGCCCTCGGCTTCGTCGGCGACCGGGCGTTCGAAGAACAGCGCGTAGTGCAGGCCGAGCCCCGCCGCGAGCGTCAGCGCGACGAGGTGGAACAGCGACAGCGGGATGCCCGCGGCGCGTTCGACCACGAGCACGAGCAGGGTCGCGAGCGACATCGGCGCGAGTACGTGCCACGCGCGGCGCGCGCTGCGCAGCGCAACGACGACGGTCAGCGCGAGCAGGCCGAGTGCGACGCCGAGGGCTTTCAGGATGCGTCCGCGGTAATCCACCACGAGCGATTCGGAGGCGCCCTTGAGGTCGAGCAGGCGCGCCGCGCCATGGGTCTGCGCGGTGAACGCCGCGAGCGCGTCAGCGTCGTGCACGCCCGACAGCGTCGCGAGGCCGAGCCAGTCTCTGCCATCGGCTTCGCGCACCAGCATCGCGTCGAGGCGCGCGCCGAGCGGCGTCTTCGCGAACGCGGCGGGCGTCAGCGGTTCGAGCGTGCGCGCGGCGTCGACATCGTCGAGGAACGGCTCGAACAGGCCGCTGCGGAACGGCAACTCCGCGCCGGCTTCGGCGAGCGTACCCGCGAGTTCGGCGCGCGGCGGCAGCTTCGCCTGGCGCGCGCGCTGGGTCGCGAGGCTCGGCAGGTAGCGGCTCGGCAGCTCGACCGCATCGAGCGCACCGCTCGCGACGAGTTCGGCGAGGCGCGGCTCCAGCGATTCGGACAGCGCGAGCACGCCGTCGGCAGTGTCCGCACGCAGCACGAGCAGGTAACGCACGTCGGGCGCGCCCAGTTCGCCGCGCAGCTTCGCGTCCTCGAGCAGGAGTTCGCGCGGCACCGGCGTCAATGCCGCGAGGTCGTCCTGCCACATCGGTCCCGGCACGCGCCAGAGCACGACCAGGCCGAGGATCAGCAGCAGCCACGGCAGCCAGCGCGGGCGCGGCACGCGGTCGATGAAGCGCGCGGCCGCGGCAAGTCCCGGCGTGTCCGCGACATCGCGGAAGCGCGCGGGCAACACGCGCGGCAGCAGGTAGCGCGTGGTCAGCCCGGCCGCGAGCAGGCCCGCGATCGTGAACACTGCAAGTTGTTGCAGGCCGGTCACGCCCGAGGCGAAGAACGCGAGGTACGCGATCGCGGCCGACACGATCGCGGTCGCGAGCAGCGGCCACAGTGCACGCACGCTCGCGAGCGCGTCTTCGCCCGCGCGGCGGTGGCTCAGCACGCGGATCGGGTATTCCTGCGCGACGCCGAGCAGCGTGAAGCCGAACGCGAGCGTGATGCCATGCGCGCTGCCGAAGCCGAGCGCGAGCGCGGCGGCGCCCGCGAGGCCGCCGCTGATGACCGGCAGGCCCGCGAGCAGCAGCGATGCGACGCTGCGATAGGCGATCAGCAACAGCAGCACGAAGCCGATCGTGCTCACGAGGCCGATGCGATCGGCTTCGGCGCGCGTCTTTTCGTTGATGAGCACGCTGAACCACCCCGGGCCGCTCAGCGTGAGGGACGCGTCGCCTGCGCCGGGCAGCGTCGCGAACGCGGCACGCAGCGCGTCGATCGCGGCGCCCTGCACCGCGGGATCGAAACCCGCGCCGCGCGTCTGCGCGAGCAGCAGGGCCGCGCCGTCCGACGAGAACCAGACGCCGTCGCGCAGCGCGGGCGCCTTCGGCGGCGACCAGCGTTCGGCGAGTACGAGCGTTTCCAGCGTCGGGTCGCGCGGCAGCAGCGGCTTCAGCAGGTCGGCCGCGGGCGAGGCGAGGTCGGCCACGCGCTGCTGCAACTGGTCCGACAGGTAAGCTTTGTCGAGCGCCTGGTGGTCGAGCGTCGGCGACAGCAGCCAGCGATACGGCAGCCAGTCCGGATCGAGCGCGGACGGATCGAACGCGCCGTTGATGACCTGCTCGAACGCGGGTTCGTCGGCGAGCGCGGCCGCAAGGCCGCGGCTGAGTTCGGCCAGCGTCGCCTCCGGCGCGCCGTCGATTGCGAGCAGCAGCAGCCGCGATCCCGGGCCTTCGCCGATCTGTTCCATCAGGAGCTTCTGGTCCGGCGTCGACGGCGGCGGCATGAAGCTGCGCAGGTCCGTGCCGATGCGCAACGTGCCGAACACGTACGCCGCGAGCGCGGCGAGCGCGAGCAGCCAGAACGCGAGCACGGTCCAGCGGGCGCGGGATCCATTCATGCGGTTGCGCCCGTGATGCGCATCGGAATCAAAGCGGCCCCCTTCCGGCCTTGCGGCCACCTTCCGCCGCTGCGCGGGAGAAGGAAAACGTGCAAATCACTTCGCCGCGCCGCCGCGGCACAGCGCATCGATCTGAGGCG
>DAIOWG010000162.1:2751-6805 GCA_036758645.1 Dokdonella sp.
ATGCCGTCGTATTCGGCACGGCGACTCGCCGCGCCGCCGCGCTCGAGCGCCTCGAGCTGCGGCGCGGACGGGCGGTTCGGGATCTTCGCCTCGGCCAGCGATTCGACCAGCAGCACCGCGAGGTCGCCGTCGGCCTGGCGCGTGCGGAAGCAGCGTGCGGCGCCGTCGGCGCCATCGACCTCGATCGCGCGGATGCGCAGCGCGAGGCGACGATCGCGTGGCTTCAGCACGAGCCGCCAGGCCGCGTCGTCACCGCTCGCATCGAGCGTGAAGTCGCGTTCGAGCGCGGCGGCATCGCCACCGAGCAGCGCGGCGAACCCGCGCAGGAAGCCCTCGAGCTCCGGCGCCTGGCCGAGCGAGAAGCTGCGCACCGCACCCTCGCCGCGCTGCACCTGCGCCTGGCCGTCGGCCACGGTGAGCTGCTCGCGGTAGGGCGCGTCGACGCGCTTGCCGAGTTTGCCGGGACCGAGGTACTCGAGTTCGCCGCGCAGCACGAGCGGGCGTTCGAGCAGGCTCGACCAGCGCACCTCGGTGTAGGGGGTGCGCGCGGGCGGCGTGCGCTCGAGGCGCGCGACGATCGCCTGCGCGTTGGACGCGGTCTCAGGCGGTGCGGCCGTGCACGGCAGCGGCAGGCACGGCGCGACGGCCAGCAGCAGGCTCGCCACCGCCCGCATGTTCGGGATTCCAGAAGTCATGCCAGTTGAACCAGTTGTAGGGATCGGCGCGCACATGATGCTCGAGTCGGCTCGCGTAACGCTGAACGACCGCCTGCAGCGCCGATTCGCGCTCCTGCCGCGGCAGCACGAGTTCGTCGGCGAACGCCTCGAAGTGCACATCGTAGCGGTTGCCGCCGCGGTAGAGGCCGAAGCACAGCACCACCGGCACCTTGAGGATCGAGCCGAGCAGGAACGGCGCGACCGGAAACCGCGCGGGCTCGCCGAAGAACGTCGCCTGCACGGTCGCCTCGTTCGCGCGCGCGCGGTCGGCGAGCAGCGTCGCGAGCGCGCCCTCGTGCAACGCTTCGCCGAGCGCGAGCACGATGTCGGTCGCGGGGCGCGAGGCGTCGATCACGTTGCGCGCGACCTCGGGATTCAACGCGTGCAGCAGTTCGGTCAGCGCGGGCGTCTTCTGCGTGTCGAGCACGACGCGCACCTTGACGTCGGGCCGCTCCTGCGCGGCGACGCGCAGCACCTCGAAACTGCCGACGTGCGCGCCGAGCAGCAGCACGCCGCGGTCAGGCCGCATGCGCGAGGTGAGTTCCTCGAGGCCGTGCATGCGCACGTCGAAGCGCAGGTAGCGCTCGGCCAGCAGGTACACGCGATCGAGCAGCGTGCCCGCGAAGCGGTGGATGTGGCGCATCACCTGCCACGCATTCGCCGGCCGCCCGGTCGCGCGTTGCAGGAATGCATACGACACGCGCCGCTCGTACGGTCGGCGGAAGAAGAAATACAGCGTGATCGGATACAGGCACGCGCGTGCGAGCGGGCGCCCGCAGTAAAGGCCGATCGCGCGGATCAGCCAGATCGCGAAACGCCCGCCGCCCTCGCGTCGTTCCGCCCAGTGTTCGCTCATTCCCACTCCCCTTCGCCGCCGAGTATCGGCGTTCCCTCGCGTTCGATCCGGAAGCGCACACGCGAACCCTCGCGCGTTGCGGTCAGCAGCGCCTCCTGCCCGGGCAGCAGCGGCGCGAGGAATTTTACCGCGAGGAGGCGCCGCAGTCGCCCTGCGCCCGCACGCTCCAGCGCGGCGCAGACCCGGTCCAGCAGCACCACGCCGGGCACCACCGGGTTCCCGGGGAAGTGGCCGGGCAGGCTCGGGTGCGCCGCATCGATGAGGATCGTCGCGCGGATCGGTTCGTCCATCAGCCGGCCTCGCGTTCGGTGGCGATACTGCGCAGCAGCGAAGGCCAGCGCCGCGCGAGGCGGGCGAGGAACCGTGGCAACGGCAGGTGCGGCACGTGACGCAGGCGCCAGCGCCGCCACGCGTATTCGAGCACGAGGAACGCGAGCACGACGAGATAGCTGCCCAGATGAAGGTACCAGCGCCACGCGTCCGCATGGGCGTGCGCGATCCAGCCCGGCGCCGCGAGCGGCGCGCCGGGCAGGCTCGCCGCGAGCAGCACCAGCGCAAGCGCCTGCAGGCCGAGCAGCAACGCCCAAGCGCGCGTGAGTCCGCGCGCGTACGCGCCGACGCCGGGCAGCGCGAGCCGCTCGTACCCTTCGATCACGCCGATGAAGCGCGCGATCAAGGGCTCGCGACCGCTGCGCAAGGTGCGCGCGAACAGGCTGCAGAGGATGCCGTTGACGAGCGCCGGCATCAGGTCGAGCGCGAAGCGCCCGTCGCCGCGTGCGGCGAGCAGTGAGAGCAATGCGCCGCTGCCGAGCCACGCGCACCAGGCGCCGACGCGGCGGTCTCGCAGGCCCGGCGACAGCAGCAGCGTGACGAGCACGAACGCGGCGAGCACGTCGAGCCAGGCGCGACCGCTCCACCAGCCCGCGAGCGCGAGCACGACGTATGCGGCGACGCCGAACGCGAACACGCGCGAGGCCGGCGTAGGCGGGGCGGCGCGGGTTGCGGAGGGGGAAGACACGTGCACGCGGGCCCTTGGCGTGGCGGCCACGAAGGCGGCGGCGGCAACGCCGGGAATGTACCATGCGCGCGCGCCACGCCGGCGCATCGCAGTGGAGGACGCGTGGAGCAGGTGCAGACGATCGAATGCGACGTGTTGGTGGTCGGCGGCGGCCCGGCGGGATCGACCGCGTCGACCTTGCTGCAACGCCAGGGCCGGCGCGTGCTGCAGCTCGAGAAGGACCGTCATCCGCGCTTCCACATCGGCGAATCGCTGCTGCCGTGCAACCTGCCGATCTTCGATGCGCTCGGCGTGATGGACAAGGTGCGCGCGCTCGGCGTGCACAAGCTCGGTGCCGATTTCCCGGCCGCGGACGGCCACTACCAGACCTTCCACTTCCGGCGCGCGCTCGGCGACTCGCCGCCGCACGCGTTCCAGGTCAAGCGCGAGGATTTCGACCGCATGCTGTTCGAGCACGCGCGCGAGAACGGCGTCGATGCGCGCGAAGGCGTGCTGGTCGAGCGCGTGGAGCCGGCCGGCATCGGCCGCGTCGTCGCGCACGCGAAGGATGCCGATGGCCACGCGCTGGTCGTCAACGCGCGCTACCTCGTCGACGCGAGCGGGCGCGACACGCTGCTCGGCAACGCGCTCAAGCTCAAGCGCAAGAACCCGAGCCACCAGAGCGCCGCGATCTTCGCGCACTTCCACGGTGTCGAGCTGCGACCGGGCGAGGACGCGGGCAACATCAGCATCTACAACTTCGAGCACGGCTGGTGCTGGTTCATCCCGCTCCAGGACGGCGTCATGAGCGTCGGCTGCGTATGCTGGCCCGAGTACCTGAAGACGCGCCGCGGCCGCAACGAGGCGTTCCTGCTCGACACGCTGAAGACGATGCCCGACGCATGGCGGCGCATGGCCGACGCGGAGATGGTGTCGCCGGTGCGCGTCACCGGCAACTATTCCTACACCTGCGAACGCATGAGCGGTCCCGGCTGGGTCATGGTCGGCGACGCGTTCGCGTTCGTCGACCCGGTGTTCTCGTCGGGGGTCTACCTCGCGATGCACAGCGGCAAGCAGGCCGCCGCGATGGTCGGCGCCGCACTCGACGAGCCCGCGCGCGAAGCGCCCCTGCAGCGCGCGTTCGAGAAGCGCATCCGACGCGGCGTGCGCGTGTTCTCGTGGTTCATCTACCGCTTCAATTCACCGGTGATGCGCCAGCTGTTCGCGAGCCCGCGCAACTTCCTGCGCGTCGAGGACGGCGTGATCTCGATGCTCGCGGGCGACGTGTTCGACAGCGCACCGGTGCTGCTGCGCCTGAAGCTGTTCAAGCTCATCTACGCGATCGGCGGCCTCGTGAACCTGCCGCGCTTCCTGGCGGAACTGCGCAATCGCCGGCGCCAGGCGCGCAGCGAGTTCACCGGTGGCAACACGCCGGTGGACAGGAGCTGGGAATCGGGAACGGGGAATCGGGAATCGTAGGAGCGC
>DAIOWG010000163.1:0-3841 GCA_036758645.1 Dokdonella sp.
GCACCTGGTAGTGGTTGGACTCGGGATTGGCATAGGACAGCGCGCGCATCTCGACGTGGAAGTCCATGTCGTCGTAATCGAGCGCGACCGGACCATCCAGATCGAGCACTTCGACCACGCCTGCACGGCGCACCTGCAGCGCGGTCAGATGCAAGGGGGGCGGCGGCGATTCCAGCCGCAACGCCGCCGGGTCGAATGCGACGACGCCCCCGAGGGTGCCCGCGAACACGGTACCGTCGCCGGCGACCGCGAGCGATCCGACGATGAACTCCTGGCTCGGCAAGCCGTCGCGTGCATCGAACCGGCGCACCGCCTCGGTGCGCGAGTCCAGTCGCCAGAGGCCGCGCGGAGAGGTGACCCAGACATCGCCGACCGCATCCACCGTGAGCGCGTGCGCACCGAAGGTCTCCCAGCCGCGCGTACTGTCGTAGCGATGCATCAGCAGCGCGTCGTCACCGTCGATGCGCCACCGTTCGAGCGCGCCGAGGCGATGCGTCCACAGCGTGCCGTCCGCCGCGAAAGCGAACGCGTCGACGACGACGTCGTCGAGTCCGACCACGTCGACGAAACGCCCGGCGCGCACGTCGAGGCGCTCGACGCCGCTCGCGGTCGCCACCCAGGGCGCGCCGGCCGGGTCGAGCACCATCGCGGAGATGTCGGTGTCGCCGAGCATGCCCGCCGACGGCAGGTAGCGGCGCAGCACGCGCGGCGGATCGGTGCCGAGCCGCACCACGCCGCCACCGCGCGAACTGGCCCAGACGTCGCCGTCGGGCGCGCGCCGCAGCTGGTTGACGAACCCCGGCGGCAGGGCGTCCTCGCGCACGAGGTCCACCGGCAGCTCCACCGACGAACGCGTGCGCGGCACGTGCACGCGCAAACCGGTCTGCAGGCCGACCCAGACCTGGTCGTGGACCGCCAGCACCGAGGTCAGGCGCTCGCCGCGGATGCCGAGGCGCTGGCCCCAGCGTTCGATCGCGCCGGTCGCGTAGTCCATGCGGTCCAGGCCGTCGCTGCCGCTCGTGAACCACGCGGCGCCATCGTCCCCGATGTCGATCGAGCTGACGCGCGAGCCGGTCAGGCTCGCTTCGTTGCCCGGCACGCGCCGATAGGAAGCGAAATTGCGCCAGTGCGGCGGCAGCCGCGCGAGTCCGCCATCGAGCATCGAGAACCAGACGCCGCCTTCGCGATCGGACAGCACGCCCATGGTGCGCGCGCCCGGCAATGCACCCGCGACCGCCTCGTCGCTGTCGTAGCGATGCAGCCCGCGCGCGTCGAGGCGCGCGACGCCGCTGAGCAAGCCGATCCAGATCCCTTCCGCATCGCTGCGGGCAAGCGCGGACACCGCGAGCGGCGGCGCCTGCGGCATGATCTCCTCGCGCAGCACGAGGTCGGCACCGACCCGGAACAGCCCCTTGCGCGTACCGACCAGGGTGTCGCCATCCGGTTCGGCGAGGAAGCTCATGACGATCGACTGTCCTGGCCGCTGTTCGAGCGCAGGCAGCTCGACGTGCACGATGCGACCGTCCGGCGTGCGCACGTCGAGCCCGCGGTCGGTACCGATCCAGAGGCGGTTCTGGTCGTCGCCATGCAGCGAGAACACCGTACTCGAGCGCAGGCTGGCCGGGTCCTCGGCGTCGTGGTCGATGTGCGTGAAGCGTCCATCGGCTTCGAGCCGGTTGAGCCCGCCGAGGTAGGTGCCCACCCAGATCGCACCGGAACGATCCTGTGCGAGTGCGAACAGGTCGTTGCTGCCGAGCGTGCCGAGATCGTTCGCGCGATGCATCCAGTGCGCGAACGAGCTGCCGTCCGTTTCCAGCCGGTTGAGGCCGGAGGCTTCGCCGCCGCACCAGAGCCGACCTTCGCGGTCGATCAGCAAGGCCGAGACATCGTTGGACGCGATCGAGAGCGGATCGGCCGGATCGTGCCGATAGACGCGGAACCCGATGCCGTCGTAGCGCGCGAGCCCGTCCTGGGTCCCGGTCCAGATGAAACCGCGCGGGTCCTGCACGGTGGTGTAGACGACGCTCGACGGGAGGCCGTCGGCGACCGTGATCGGCATGAACTGCGGCGGCGACGGCGGCGGCGCCGCGACGAGCGTGCCCGACACCAGCAACGCCAGGATTGCCCATCCACGCATGTCGTGCCTCCCCGTCGGCGATACTGCCATGCGCGGCACGAGCGGGGAAATGCATTCGTCGGCGCCAGCGGCTGCGGTACCCTGCGCGCATGTCCCGCCGCGATCCCTCGATGCCCCCCAGGCGCCTGCCGCTGCGCCTCGTGCTGCTGGCCGCGGCCGCGGTCGGTCTGGTGCTGCTGCTCGGCTTCCTCGCCGCGACGCTCAACAGCCTGCTCGAAGTGCTCGAACGCGTCGCGGCGCTTCCGGCCTGGCTGCGCCTGCCGTTGTACGTCGGCCTGGCGGGCGCGCTCTGCGTGTTCGCCTGGCTGCTCTGGCGCATGGCGCGGCCCGCGCGCACCGGCGGCGTCGCGACGACGCCGCCGCCGGTGTCGCGTGCCGAGGTCGAACAGCGCATCGATGCCTTGCGCGGGCGCCGCGCGGAGACCGCGGCGCTCGAAGCCGAGCTGGCCGAACTCGACCGGCGCAGGAGCGAAGGCGATGTGCATGTCGCGTTGTTCGGCGAGATATCGACCGGAAAGTCGAGCCTGCTGCGCGCACTCGCGCCCGACGCGCCGGTCGAGGTCGACGCGCGCGGCGGCACCACGCGCGTGGTCGCGCACCATCGCGGGCAACTGCCCGATGGCCGCACGCTCGTGATCGCCGATGTGCCGGGCAGCCGCGAGGTCGACGGCGCCGCGCGCGAACAGCTCGCGCGCGACGAAGTGCTGCGCGCGCATGCGGTGGTCTACCTCACGGCGGGCGACCTCACGCGTGCGCAGGATGCGGAACTCGCCTGGCTTGCCTCGTTCGGAAAGCCGATGCTGCTCGCACTGAACAAGGCCGATCTCTACGAGCCGACCGAACGTGAAGCCCTGCTCGCGCGGCTGCGCGAGCGTGGCGGCGCGCGTGCCGCGGCGATCGTCGCGATCAGCGCGGGTGGCCGTGAACGCTTCGAGCGCGTGCTTGCCGACGGACGCCGCGAATCCGTCGAACGCGAACGCATGCCGCGCGTGGATTCGCTGCTCGATGCATTGTCCGCGCAGGTTGCGCCTGGCGCCGCGGCGCTCGAGCCGGCGCGCGCAGCGGCGGTGCTGGCCGAGGTCGGGCGCCGCAGCGATGAACTCGCGCGCGCGACGGCCGAGCGCGAATCGGCTGCTGCGGTCGCGAACTGGACACGCCGCGCAATCGTCGGCGCGCTCGCCGCGGTCGCACCCGGCAGCGACATCCTGATCCAGGGCGCGCTCGGCACCGGCCTCGTGCGCGACCTCGCACGCATCCACGGCGTGCCGGTGCGCGAGATCGACATCGATGCGCTGCTGTCGCGGGTCGGACTGACGGTGCGCAACACCACCGCGATCGTGCTCGCGATCGCGGGCAACGCGCTGAAGGCGTTCCCGGGCCTCGGCACGCTCGGCGGCGGCCTGCTGCACGCGGTCGCCTACGGCCTCGTGTTCGACAGCCTCGGTCGCGCGCTGTCGCAGACGCTGGCCGAGCATGCGACGCTCGATCCGGTCGACATCGAGTCGCGCGTGCGCGCATTGCTGGCCGAGCCCGCGCGCGAGCGCGTCGAACGCGTCGCACGGCTCGCGCTCGAGGCCGCGCGCACGAGCCGGCGCGACGGGCAGCCAGGCTGAATCGCGCCGGCGATCCGCGCAGGAAACCGGTTGCGCGCGCTCATCCGGGTTCACGCGATCGCGCACAGCGTGCGCTCCTGCACAGGGTGGA
>DAIOWG010000163.1:3941-6748 GCA_036758645.1 Dokdonella sp.
TCGCAGGCTCTTCGTAGGAGCCCACCCTGTGGGCGATCCGCGCAGTAAACCGGTTGCGCGCGGTGTCCGGGTTCACGCGATCGCGCACAGCGTGCGCTCCTGCACAGGGTGGATCGCAGGCTCTTCGTAGGAGCCCACCCTGTGGGCGATCCGCGCAGTAAACCGGTTCCGCGCGTTGTCCGGGTTCACGCGATCGCGCACAGGGTGCGCTCCTGCACAGGGTGGATCGCAGGCTCTTCGCAGGAGCCCACCCTGTGGGCGATCCGCGCAGTAAACCGATTGCGCGCCGGTTCTTGCGTGACGCCGCTGGCGCGCCCGGCATGTTTTTGCCAAGCTGGCGGCATGCGCGACATGACGGTGCGAACGGCGCGGGACGATCGGAAGACATGCGGCGTACGCGCGGCGATGCCCGGCCTTGCACTGGCCATGGCCGGGGCGATGGCCGCAGGGCCGATCCCTGCGCGCGCCGACACCTGGCGCTTCGATCCGGTCCACAGCCAGGTCTGGTTCACGGCCTCGCACCAGGGCTTCTCGCATCCGCAGGGACGCGTGCGCATCGCGCAGGGCTGGTTCCGTTTCGATCCCGACGACTGGCCCTCGGCCGCGGTCGATGTCGTGCCCGACCGCGCCGCGGCGGATCTTGGCGAGCAGGGCTGGAACAAGGCGCTGCGTTCGCCGGCGCTGCTCGATGCAGGGCGTCGCCCGACCGCGCGCTACACCGGCCACAAGGTCGAACGGACCGGCGAGCGCAGCGGCGTGATCCACGGCGAACTCGAGCTGCGCGGGCGACGCGTGCCGGTCGATGTCGCGTTCACGCTCAATCGCATCGGCAACGATCCCTACGCATTCGGGCGCAAGGCCGGCTTCTCCGCGAGCGCGCGGCTCGCGCGCGCGGATTTCGGCATCGACCGCTATGAGGAGGTGATCGGCGCGACAATCGATTTGCGACTCGAGATCGAAGGCATCGCCGACCGCGATGCCGCGCCGCAATCCACGAACCGGGAGGACCGCGATGGCGATCAGGAGTGATGCGAACCACTGGGGCAGCCTCGCGAAGTTCTTCCACTGGACGATCGTGCTGCTGATTCTCGCGCAGGGCACGCTTGGTCTCGTGATGGTCGAACTGCCGCGCAAGCCCGACGTGGTCGCGGTGTACACGTTCCACAAGTCGCTCGGCCTGACGATCTTCGCGCTCGCGCTGCTGCGACTTGCATGGCGAGGGTTCGACCGGCGACCGGCCGATCCGCCGACGATGCCGCATTGGCAGGGCATCGCCGCGCGCCTTGGCCATGCGCTGCTTTATGTCCTGCTGTTCGCGGTACCGCTCTCGGGCTGGCTGTTCGATTCGGCCACCGGCCTGCGGCCGCTTTACTGGTGGGGCCTCGTCAAGATGCCGAGCCTCACGGGCGGACCGCAACGCGATCTGCGCGAAACCTTCGAAGAGACGCACGAACTGCTGTTCTGGATCCTCGTCGCCGTCGCGGCTGGCCACGCCCTCGCCGCGCTCTGGCACCACTTCCATGATCGCGACGGCGTCCTGCGCCGGATGCTTCCGGGACGCGATCGTTCCGCCCTGCCCTGACCGAAGGAGAACCGACATGTTGCGCATCCTGATGCTCGCGTTGCTGCTGCCGACCGTGGCGCACGCGCGCGAATGGCGGGTCGACCCGGCCGCGAGTTCGCTCGGCTTCAAGGGCAGTTACCAGGGCGACCCGTTCGAAGGCCGCTTCAAGTCATTCGACGCAACCATCCGCTACGACGCGAACCAGCTCGCCGAGGCGAAATTCGACGTCGCGGTCGATCTTGCGAGCGTGGATACCGAAAACGCCGAGCGCGACGACACGCTCGCGGGCAGCGACTTCTTCGACACCGGCAGGTTCCCGAAGGCGCGCTTCGTGACCGATTCCTTCTCCAAGGGCGCCGACGGGGGCGTCGTCGCCAGCGGCAAGCTCACGATCCGCGACAGGACGCAGCCGGTCACGCTGAACGTGAAGTTCGCCGATCGCGAGGGCGGCGCGACGCTCGATGTGGACACCGTGCTGCGGCGCGCCGATTTCGGCCTTGGAAGCGGCAGCGACTGGTCCGATGTCGGCGCCGAGGTTCCGGTGCACGGCCACCTCGTGCTGGTCGCGCAATGACCCCTCCCGCCGCGCGTCGCGCATGAACGCGGCGCAGGCGCTGTGGCTGCGGGCCCGCGCATTGCTGGCGCGCGCGCGCGCCGACCGCGGCACGACCGAGTCGGCAACGGCACCCGCCCACCACGACGGCGCGGTCGCGAGCCTGCGCGCGCTGCTCGACGACCCGCAGATCCCGACCTCGGTGCGCAGCGGACTCGCAGCCGAGTTCGCGCGCCTCGAAGCGATGCTCGCGCGGCTCGAGCGCGGCGAACTCCATATCGCGGTCTTCGGTCGCGTCAGCGTCGGCAAGTCCGCGCTCGCGAACGCGCTGCTGGGTGAAGACGCGTTCACGGTCGGCGTGCTGCATGGGACGACGCGCGAGGCGACGCAGCGCAGCTGGCGCGAAGTCGCGGGCAGCGGCGTGCACCTGATCGACACGCCCGGCATCGAGGAGCTCGACGGCGAGGACCGCGAGCGGCTCGCGTTCGACGTTGCTGCCGTCAGCGATCTCGTGGTGTTCGTCGTCGACGGCGACATGACCCAGCGCGAGCGCGACGCGTTGCAGCTGCTCGGGCGCACCGAGCGTCCCGTGCTGCTCGCGCTGAACAAGTCCGACCGCTACGGCGAAGACGAGCGCGAACGGCTGCTCGAACGCCTGCGCGAACATGCACGCGGGATCGTGCACGCGGA
>DAIOWG010000164.1:0-6695 GCA_036758645.1 Dokdonella sp.
CGCGTACATGAAGACGATGGCATAGAGCCCGAATATCGCCGCGGTCACCAGCGTGAAGCCCGCGAACGCGAGCATCACGCGGGTCTGCAGCATGCGCGGCAAGAGCCTCACGACTCGGCTTCCAGCCGGAATCCGACGCCATGGACGGTGCGCAGCATCGCGGTCTCGAAGGGCTTGTCCAGTGCCTGCCGCAACAGGTACAGGTGCGAACGCAACGGATCGGAGCGCGGCGGGTCATCGCCCCAGAGTCGCTGCACCAGCTCGCTGCGCGTCAGCGTACGCGGCCATGCCTCGGCCAGCGCGAGCAGCAGCCGCAGCGGCGTCTGTTGAAGTTCCAGCAGGCGACCATTGCGCCGTGCTTCGCCGCTGCGGCGGTCGATCGTCAGCGTGCCGATGCTGACCCGATGCGCTTCGCCGATGCGGTTGCGGCGCGCGAGCACGAGGCAGCGCGCGAGCAGTTCCTCGCCGGCGAAGGGCTTCACGAGATAGTCGTCGGCGCCCGCGTCGAAACCGCGCAGCTTGTCCTCGAGCGTGTCACGCGCGGTCAGCATGAGGATCGGCAGGTGGCGGTCTGCGCGCGCGCGCACGCGCGCGCAGACCTCGAGCCCGTCGAGCCCCGGAAGCCCGAGGTCGAGCACCAGCACGTCCGGCGGATCGGCCAGCGCGAGCCGCAGGCCGTTGCGACCGTCGGCCGCGAAATCGGCCAGATGCCCGCGCGACTCGAACAGCGCGGCGATGCTCGAGCGCAGCGGCAGGCTGTCCTCGACCACGAGGATGCGCAGGTGTTCGGGGGCCATCGGTCAATCGTACATCCGCGCGCGCAAGGCCCTGGCTTCCTCGAGGTCGGGGTGGCTGGCCTGCAGTTTCGCGAGCAGCGTGCGCGCCTGCTCGCGGTCGCCGAGGCGCCAGTGCGCGTCGGCGATCCCGACGTCGAGCTGGGGCGCCGGCATGTACGGACGCGCGAACTGCATGATCGAGAGCGCGTCGCGCACGGCCGCATCGTCGGCAGCGACCTGCAACTGGTAGTAGCCGAGCAGGCCGATCAGTTCGACGTGGTGGCGTTCGCGGTCCGCCGCGAGCGCCGCGCGCGCCGACTCTGCGTCCCCGTCCAGCAGCCGCTCGACCAGCGACATCGTCGCCTCGTCGCGCCATGGCGTGCGCGCGACGGGCGGGTGTCCGAGCGCCGTGACGACGGCTTCGGCGACGGCTGCGGTGGAGTAGGGGTTCTGGCCGGTGATGAGTCGGTCGTCGACGACGAGGTTTGGCATCATCAGGCGCGCTTCCTGCCAGCGCGCGCCGCGCGCGCGCATCGCATCCTCGAGCTGGAACCGGAACTCCTTCGCCCAGCGCTTGCCGAACACCGCTTCCTCTTCGTTGCTGAACCCGGTCAGCGCGCGGCCGGTGACGAGCAGCGAGCCGTCGGCCAGGCGCACGTCGACGAGCGCTGCGGGACCATGGCACACCGCGGCCACGATGCCGCCTTGCTCGTGCACCGCCGCGAGCAGGCGCTTCAGTGCGGGGTCGGACGGCAGGTCGAACATCGCCCCCTTGCCGCCGACCACGTAAACCGCGCGATAGTCGGCCGCACGCAGGTCGGCGGTCGCACGGGTGTGCGCGAGGCGAGCCTGCGCGTCGGCGTCGGCGAGAAGTTGCGCGTTGAACGCCTCGGCAGGATCGTACTTGTCCGCCTCGACCTTGCCGCCTTGCGGACTCGCGACATCGATCGCGAAGCCGTTGGCGCGGAAGATCAGCCACGCCTGCGCGAATTCATCCATCTCGAAGCCCGGACGCGTCTTGCCCTGGTCGCGGCCTTCGCCGCTGACCACGATCAGCACGCGATCGGCGGGCTCGGCTGCATCGACTCGGGCGGGCATGCAGGACGACGTGAAGGCGAGGGCGGCGAGCAGGCAGCGCAGGAGGGTGGGGTACATCGGGAGCTCCGGTCGGAAACGGGAGCCCAGTGTCGCGAGCCGATGTGAAGCCAAGATCAAATCGCGCGCCGCGCTCGGCAAGTCACGCCTGCGCCGCGCGACCTGCGGGCGGCGGACCGGCGCGAAGCAGGTCGGCCCGGAGTGCGGAGCACACGGCGCGCGCGCATCCGTGCCGGGCACTCGTCCGTGTGCCCCGTGTGCTCCGCGTTTCCGGATCGGAAGTCGGGTTCGCGTTCCGCTTGCGCGAACGATCTTCAGGCCGCGCGGCGTGCGGCGGATTTCGCGACGAGGTGGCCGAACAGATCCTTCGGATCCGCGAGGTCCGGGATCAGGTCGGCTTCTCGACCAAGGCCGAGTTCGCGCGCGCAGTCGCGCACGAGGCGCAGCGCGGAGTAGTCCTCGAGCGCGAATCCGACCGAGTCGAACACCGTGATCTCGTCGCCCGAGCGACGGCCGCTCGCATCGCCCGAGAGCACGCGCCAGAGCTCGGTCACGCCGAAGTCGGCGGGCATCTGCTGCAGGTCGCCTTCGATGCGCGTCTGCGGCTCGTACTCGACGAACACCGAGGCGCGCGCGAGCACTTCGGCGTGCAGCTCGGTCTTGCCGGGGCAATCCCCGCCGACGCCGTTGACGTGCATGCCGGGCTCGAGCATGTCCGGCGTGATGATCGTCGCGTTGGTCTTGTCCGCGGTCACGGTCGTGACGATGTCGGCGCCACGCACGGCCGATGCGGTGTCGGTGCAGCGCACGACGGCGAGCTTCGGCGCGGCCGCCGCGAGGTTGGCGACCAGCTTGTCGGTCGCGCGCGCGTCGACGTCGAACAGGCGCACCTGCTCGATGCCGAGCAGATGGTGGAACGCGAGCGCCTGGAACTCGCTCTGGGCGCCGTTGCCGATCAGCGCCATGGACTTCGAACCCGCGCGTGCGAGCAGCTTCGCGGCCATCACCGAGGTTGCCGCGGTGCGCATCGCGGTCGTCAGCGTGAGCTCGCTGAGCACGGTCGGCATGCCGGTGTCGACATCGGCGAGCACGCCGAATGCCATCACGGTCGGCAAGCCGTGCCGCGTGTTGCCGGGATGTCCATTGACGTACTTGAAGCTGTACTCGCGTGAATCCGACACCGGCATCAATTCGATCACGCCGACCTCGGAGTGTGCTGCCGTGCGCGCGGATTTGTCGAACTCCTGCCAGCGTCGGAAATCCGCCTCGAGGTAGTGGACCATGCGCGCGAGCAGGGTCGGCAGGCCGTGGGAGGCGACGATGCGCCCGAGGTCGTGGGTGGTCAGCAGCAGGGTCATCGCAACTCCGGATCAGGCCAACTGGACGTGGCGAAACTCCATTGTGCGCACGAGCGCGTCAGAGCGAAACGGCAGAAGTGTCATCGTAGTGGCATTGCAGTGCCATAATGGCAGGTTGGCATGCCATAATGCTCAAATGGACGATCTCGACCAGCGACTGATCGCGAAATTGCGGCACGACGCGCGGACCCCCGTGGCGGAGCTCGCGCAGGTGCTGGGCGTCTCGCGCGGAACGGTCTCCAACCGGATGGCGCGCCTCGAGCGCGACGGCGTGATCACCGGTTACACGTTGCGCCTGCGTCCGGATTCCACCCCCGACGAGATCCGTGCATGGACCAGCATCCGCGTCGAGGGCCGCCAGAATGCCGTGGTCGGCGCGCTGCTCGGCGAACCCGGGGTCGCGGCGCTGCATGACACGAATGGCCGCTGGGACCTGCTCGCCGAACTTCGCGTGTCCAGTCTCGCCGAGCTCTCCGCGGTGCTCGAGCGCATCCGCAAGGTTCCTGGCGTCAGTGCGACCGAGACCAGCACGCACCTGCGCACCTTCCGCGCCTGAGCGCGGGCGCGCCGCCGCTTGCGTCGCGAAAAATACCTGACTAAAGTCAGGCAATGAACGAAACGCAGCTCAGCCAGGTCCGCAGCTTCAATCGCAACGTGACGCGCCGGATCGGCGCGCTCGGCGGCGACTACCTCGGTCGCGGTCGGCCGCTGGCCGAGTCGCGCCTGTTGTTCGAGATCGGTGCGGGCGGCGCCGACGTGCGCGAGCTGCGCGAACGGCTCGACCTCGATTCCGGCTACCTGAGCCGGCTGTTGCGCGCGCTCGAGGCGGCCGGCCTGGTCGCGTGCAGGCCAAGCGTCGACGACCGCCGCGCGCGCCGTGCCACGCTGACGCGCAAGGGCCTGCGCGAGTACGAGGTTCTCGATCGCCGTTCGCAGGCGTTCGCGCGATCCCTGCTCGAGTCGCTCTTGCCCGCACAGCGTGAGCGCCTGGTCGCTGCGATGGCGGAGGTCGAGCGCTGCCTGCGTGCGTCATCGGTCGAGATCGGCATCGAAGACCCCTGCAGCGCCGATGCGACCGCGTGCTTCGATGCCTACTTCCGGGAACTCGCCACGCGCTTCGACGGGGGCTTCGATCCCGCCCAGGCCGGCGCGGGGGTCGCGACGGAGTACGCGCCGCCGCACGGCGTGCTGCTGGTCGCGCGGCTCGACGGCCGTGCGGTGGGATGCGGTGCGCTTCGCGCGTGCGGGCCCGGCGTCGGCGAGATCAAGCGCATGTGGGTGACCGCCCAGGCGCGTGGTCTCGGCATCGCGCAGCGCCTCATCGACGCGCTCGAGCAGCATGCGGTCGAGCTCGGGTTCGACCGGCTCCGGCTCGACACCAACCGAACGTTGACCGAGGCGCGTGCACTGTACGCGCGCAACGGCTATCGCGAGGTCGGGCGCTACAACGACAATCCCTACGCCGACCACTGGTTCGAGAAGCGCGGCCTGAATCGTGCACGCGCGGGACGCGCACCCGCGCGCGCATGAATGGTTGCGCGCCGGGCGCGTACTCAGCCTGCGAGTTCGTGCCAGACCTCGGCCGGAAGGTAGGCGCGGATGTCCTCCGGTGAAAGCGAGGTGAGGTTCTTGCCGAGTTCGAACGCGGTGGCCTCACGCACGTGCTTGCTTGCGCAGCCGTGCAGCAGTCCGAGGAACTCGGGGGCAGCGATCAGAACGAGCCGCTCGCAGGCATGATCGACGACACCGCGCTCGAGCGCCGAGCAGATTTCACGGGCGAACACCTGCGCGGCGTGTTCCTCCGGCGAGGTGCGCGCCTCGAGCGCACCTCGCGCGCGCCCGACCATCGCGGGCATGCGCGAGGCGCGGTCGGTCACCAGTTCCTGCGCGAGTTCGCGCCCTTCGGGATTCACGAAATCGCGCAGTTCCACCAACGGCTCGGCTGCGCGGTCGGAAGCGAACAGTCGAGCTCGCGTGCGGTCGGCTACGAGGGTCCAGATCGTGGGCATGTTCACGTCGCTCCGAGTGGTCACGCTTCGAGCCTAGGACCTGCTCACCCAGTGGGCGATGAACGACGACGCACGTCGTGGCCGTCAGCCGGCATGCTCCTTGCTCCTGCACGACGCGTGTACGGCCCGCGCGTGATTGACGCCGCGTTCATTCACGAACGCTAGTTTGGGTACGCGACACCCAGCGTCCATCCACAAGGAGCCACCGATGATTTCCTGGATCGTACTCGTGCTGATCGTGCTGTTGATCGTCGGCGCATTGCCGAGCTGGCCGCACAGTCGCAGTTGGGGCTACTACCCGAGTGGCATACTCGGGCTGATCCTGATCATCTTGCTGGTGCTGGTCCTGACCGGACGACTCTGACACCGGCGTGCAGCGCGCGGTCGCGCCGCGGTGGTCGGGATCGCAGCTGGCCACGCGATGCGAGGCGCGCTGGCGAGCGGCGCCGTGAAACGGCGCCCACGCGGGAATCGCGCGGGCGCCGCCATGTTCACGGCTTCCTGGTGTAGGTGATTTCCATCATCTTGAATTCGGTTCCATCGGGTGCGGGGCCGAACATCTCGAACACTTCGCTGCCCGCGGACGTGCGCCGCGTCGTCATGCGCGAGGTGACCGTCGTCTTCTTGACCGGATCGACCCAGCTGCCCTTGAACGTGCAGGCGCCGCTCGCATCGCAACTGCCTTCGCTGGTCATGAGGCCGGTGGACATGTTGTCGTTCCAGGTCGACCAGTGCTTCCCGGTGACGTTGTCGTAGCCGTGCATGCCGTGGCCCGTGAAAGGCTGCCCCATCATCGTCGACGACATGTCCTCGACCAGCACGCGCCCGTCGAGCACCATCGTGCGCGTGGCGGTGCCTTTCTCGACCGAGGCTTCGGTGCCCGGTGCCTGCCAGTGCCGGATCGCGAGATCGTAGCTGCCGACGGTCTTGGCGAGTTCGGCGTGCGCGGCGCCGGGCGTCCCGGCCTTGACCCAGGCATCCATCTCGGCCTGTTGGGCCGGCGTGAGCGGCGGCGTGGCCGCCTTGTCGTCCTGGGCCGCGAGCGGTGTCGCGATGGCGAGCGCAAGCGCTGCGGAAAGCGGGAACCAGGCTCGGATCTGCGTGCGATTCATGCGTGCATCCTCCGTTGGTCAGGGCTGCTCGATCTGGCAGCGCGCCGAGCATACGCCGGTCGCATGAACGCCGCCGGCGGCGCTTCAACGTGCGGCGCGGGCCGACAGCGTGTCTTCGACCGAGGCGGGCCGGAGGCTTTCGAGCGTGAGATCGAGCACGCGCGAGTCGCCGCGCGCGACGTCGACGCGCACGAGCTTGGCGTGCGTGCGCACCTCGCCGCCCTCGTGCTCGACAGGCTCCTGCCCGAGCAGCAGCAGGTCGCCGTCGGCGTGCATCAACGACAGCAACTCGGACAATGGCAGCGGCGAGCGCCAGACCACCTCCCCGCGCGGGCCTGCGACGCG
>DAIOWG010000165.1:0-6681 GCA_036758645.1 Dokdonella sp.
GTTCGCGTTGCCGCATGCGATCGCGAGCGGCGTGCAGCCGGCTGCGTTCACCGCGTCGACCTCGGCACCCGCGTCGACCAGCAGGGCCGCGATCCCCGCATCGGCGCCACGCACGGCGTGGTGCAGCGGCGTATTGCCCTGCGCGTCGGCGGTACGCGGGTCGGCGCCGTTGGCGAGCAGCGTCGTCACCGCCTCGGGACGGCCTTCGTAGCTGTCGCGCGTCGCGGCGACCAGCGGCGTGACGCCGCCGACCGCACGATTCACGTCGACGCCGCGAGCGATCAGCGCACGCAGCAGGCGCAGGTCGGGCAGCGTCGCTGCGACCAGCAGCGCGCTGCGCTGGTCGCGCTGGCCGGGTGGCGGCAGCGCGTTCGGATCGCCACCGCGTTCGAGCGCGGCGAGCGCGAGGTCGATCTGGATCGAATGCACCGCGCACAGCAACGTGCCGTCGAGCTCGCGCTGGCTGATGCCGGTCGGGAGGACCGGCGCGGCCACCGGAGCGACGTCGGGACCGGCCCCGTCGCCCGGCACGCGCGCGCGCCGGCTGCGCGCATCCGCGAGCAACGCGCGCAGGCATCGGTTGACGAGTAGGGCGTGCGCGAGCGGCGACAACACCAGCGCGTACAGCGCGAGCAGCGCGAGGCGCGTGTCGGTGTCGAGCACGATGCCGAAGCCCGCGAGCGAGAGCGCGCCCAGCGCGAGCAGCAGCAGCGCGATGCCCGCGGGCAGGCCGTAGGCGAGCAGCAGTTCATGCTCGCGCGTGAGGTGGCGCGCGAACGCGAGTGAACGACGCAGCACCGCCGACAGCCACGATGCGCGTGCGCTGTCGTCGGGGTAGGCATCGTCCCAGACGAACGGCAACGCGAACGCGGGCCAGATGCGCCACAGCACGAACAGGCTCGCCGCGAGCGCGCCCGACAACGCGAGCGCGGCCGGCAGCGAGCCATCGTGCGCGAGCCACCAGACCGGCGCGTACAGGATCGCCGCGACCAGCGCGCAGGCCGCGGTCGACATCACGAAATACGGAGTGCCGCGCAGCGCGACCGTGCGCCAGGCCGATGCCTCGAGGTCGAAGCCGGCCGCGCGCGAGACCGCGACCATCACGAACATGTTGGCGCCGAGGATCGGAATCAGCGCGAGTGCGTGGGGAACCAGTCCCGCGAGCGCGAACAGCACTGCGGCCGGAACGAGCGGGGCCAACATCGCCGACAGGGTGTCGCGCACGGAACCGCGCTTCGGCATCACTTCTCTCGCTCGGGCGGCCACGATCGCACCGGTCGAGTATAACGAGGGTCGCCGCGCTTGCACGAAGGCATGCGCCGATGTCGCCGACGCGGCTGGGGTGGATGCCATTCAGACAGCCGAAGCGGATTCAGGCGAATCCGCTCGCGGTGGAAATTGCACGTGGAACCCGCGTTCGACGAGCACGTCGCGCAGTTCGTCGGCTCCGATGCGCGCGAGGCGGCGCCCCGGCACGAGTTCCAGTTCGAGCACGAACTCCAGCGCGCCGAGCGCGGCCGCGAGCTCGCGCGGCAGAAGCCCGCTGTCGTCGCGCCGGCGCAGGAACACGTAGGTGTCCGCGCGGGCACTGCTCCTGTAGACGAAACACTGCATGGATGAGTCCGATCGGGAACCGGTCGCGACCCTAGCATGCACCGGCGCGGCGTGCGGCCCGGCCCGTCCCGGCGAGGGAAACGACGTGGCTTGTGGCCTCCAGCGTGCGCCGGACGGCGCGCCCGAGCGGATCGATCCGCGCGCGCCGCGGCATCGGGCACGGGAGCTACGGCGCACCGGCCGCGGGTCGGTTGCGCGCGCGCGCTTCGGCCACGGAGGCATCGACCGCGAGACGCGCGGTGTCGCGACCGGCCGCCTTCGCATCGTACAGCGCCTGGTCGGCGAGCTGCATGAACTCGGCCGGCGAAAGCGCACCGCCCTGGACGACCGCGACGCCGATGCTGGTGCTGACCGCGCGTGGCCCCGAGACGAGGTCGAACGGCTCGCGGACCGCCTGCACCAGCGCGATCGCCTGCGCCATCGCGGCGTCGGCGTCGGCAACTGCCTCCATCACGATCACGAACTCGTCGCCTGCGAGGCGCGCGACGAAATCCTCGTCGGCGACGCCGTCGTGCAGTCGCCACGCGAACTCGCGCAGCACCTCGTCGCCGCCGGCGTGCCCGAGCGTGTCGTTGATCGCCTTGAAGTAGTCGACGTCGATGAACATCAACGCGAGCGCCTGCCCCGATGCGCGCGCGCGCGCGATCGCCTGCGGCAGGAACTCGTCGAACTGGCGCCGGTTCGGCAGTGCGGTCAGCGCGTCGAATCGAGCGAGCCTGTGCAGCTCCTGCTCGACGCGACGGATCGACGTCATGTCGAGCGTCAATGCGTAGATGCCGTCGACGCGACCGTCGGGGTGGCGGTGAGGGATGTACAACGCGTGCGTGTTGCGCTCGCCCTCGGGCCCGGCGAGGTCGAGGTCGAAGTCGACTCGTTCGCCCGCGAGCGCGGCGCGGAAACTGTCCAGCTGCGCCGCGTAGGCGGCCTCGCCGAGCACCTCCCGCAGCGGGCGGTCGATCAATTGCGCGGCCGACTTGCCGAGCCAGGCTTCGTGCGTCGCATTGCAGAAGCGCACGATGCCATTGGCGTCGACGAACGCGATCAGCACCGGCAGGTTGTCGGTGATCGTGCGCAGGCGCGCTTCGCCCTCCGCCTGCTGCAGCTCCGCCCACTTGCGCGCGGTGATGTCCATCACCATCGCGTAGAAGCCGGTGACTTCACCCGATGCCGCGAGGTCGGGCACGAAGCTCGCCTGGTAGTAGAGCGGGACGCCGTGCTCGGAGTGCTCGCCTTCGAAGCGCACCGGGTCGCCGGCGAGCGCCTGCGCGACCGGCGCGCGCATTCCCGCATACAGCGAGGGATCCAGCGATTCGCGCAGCGTCTTGCCGAGCAGCGCGGCCGGTTCCATGCCGAGCGCCTTGCGGAAATACGCATTGGTGAAGGTGAAGCGCTCGGAGCGGTCGACGCGCGCGACCAGCGCGGGCAAGCTGTCGGACACCGCGCGCAGCGCACGTTCACTGTCCTGCAGCGCCTGTTCCGCCTGCTTTCTGCGCGAGATGTCGCGGATCACGCGCACGATGCCATCGCTCGCGCCGTCCGTGCCCGGCACGCGGCGCGTGAGGCTTTCGACCCAGACGTAGTGCCCCTGCCTGTGCCGGCAGCGGTAGGTCAGGTGACTGGTGGCCGCACCCGCTTTCATCGCGGCCAATTCCTCGTCGAACGCGGCGCGGTCGTCCGCATGCACGATGTCCTGCTGCTCCTCGCCGAGCAGTTCCTCGGGCGTCCACCCGAGCATCTCGGTGACCGACGGTGACACGTACAGGCGCGTTCCGTCGGGAGATGCACGCACGATGATGTCGCTGGAGTGATCGGCGAGCGTGCGATAGCGGCGCTCGCTTTCCTGCAGGATGCGCCGCAGCGCGCGCCGCTCGGCCAGCGCGACCGCGATCGGGAATGCGGTCAGCGACGCTATCGCGACGAAGAACTGCAGCGCGAGCACGTGCCCCGCCGACGGCAGTTCCGCGATCGCGAACGGACCGTGGCCGGACACCGTCGCGATCACGCCGGCGACGCTGACGAGCACGACGCCGATCGCGGCGCCCGCGAAGCCGAGCTGGAACACCACGTACAGGAGCGGCGGAAAGATCGCGAACAACAGCGGCGCGCGGTGCGCGAGGAACACGCCGGTACTGACGGCCACGAGCAGGCCGAGTGCGAGCAACGTGGTGCGCAGGCGCGCGCGCGAGAACATCCTCGCGACGACCCGGCGTTGCGCCACCAGCACCAGCGGCGTGACGATGATGATCCCGAGCGCGTGCGCGGCGTACCAGGTCGCGAATTCCTCCACCGGCAGGCGGGCCTGCACCAGCACGATCGCGAGCGCGGCCAGCAGGCCCGAGGCGAGCGGCGACAGCACCGCGGCGAGCACGCCCGAGCGCGTGTGCAGCATCAGCTTCTCGGGATCGAGATCGGTGCCGGCCACGCGCCGGATGCCGCCCGCACCGAGCAGCAGCTCGACCACGCTGGCGAGCACGAGGCCCACGGCGAACGCGGGCGCCTGCCCCATCAGCAGTCTCGCGACGAGCATGCCGAGGGCGCCTGCGAGGACCACCGGCCACCACCTCGGCGTCGGCGTCCTCAACAGCACGCCGAGCAGGATCCCGTTGGCATACCAGATCGGCGCGACGCCGGCGCGATCCTCAGCCAGCGCGAGACCGGCGAACGAGGTCAGCGCGACGAGCACCACGAGAGCCGCCAGCCTCGCGAGCGCCCCTGCGGAATAGAAGCCTGTACGCGCCGCATTCATCGTTCTGCTGCCCCTGAGCGGCGCGGCTGCGAGCGGCCACGCGTCCGGACGAATTGCCCGCGCGGTCGTGCCTCCTGTGGCGCCGCTTCGCGGGATCCGACCCAAGCTTAGCGGTTGCCACGCGCGATCACGAAACGGATCATGAATGATGCGCGGCCTCGCGCGTCGCTGCACACGGCCGGCGCGAGCACTTCGCGTCGGATCGGGCACGCGCCGACCGCGCCCGCTACGATGCAGGCAGGCGCGCGACGCGACGAACCGGGGTGCACGACAGCATGACAGCCGACGACACGGGGCGCGGGCAGGAGGCGCTCGCGGCCCTGCATCCGCAGCTGTACGACCACCTGCGCGAGCTTGCCCGCCGCGCGCTCGCAGGCGAGCGCGCGGCGCAGACGCTCGACACCACGGCGCTGGTGCACGAGGCCTGGCTCGGCTTCGGCGCGGCCGACACCTGTTTCGAGAGCCGCGCGCATTTCCTCGGCTATGCGGCGACCGCGATGCGCCATATCCTGGTCGACCACGCACGGCGCAAGGCCGCGATCAAGCGCGGCGGCGGCGCGGTGCCGCTCGATCTCGACGCGATCGACCTCCCGGTCGAGCAGGCTGCGGCCGAGATGCTCGCGCTCGATGCCGCTCTCGAGCGCCTGCATGCGCTCGAACCGCGCGCCGCGCGCGTGGTCGAGTTGCGTTTCTTCGGCGGACTCTCGATCGAGGAAACCGCCGACACCCTCGGCGTGGTGCCACGCACGGTGGTGCGCGACTGGACGCTGGCGCGCGCCTTCCTGCATGCCGAGCTCGGATGACCATGCACGCGATCGAACGCCGCTGGGCCGAGCTCGTTCCCTTGTTCGAACAGGCCGGCGCGCTGCCACCGGGGCAACTCGAGGTGTTCCTGGACCGGTTGGACGATGCGGAACTGCGCGAGGCGCTGCGTGCGCTGCTGTCCGGTACCACGCGCACCGGTGCGCTCGACCGCGACAGTGGCGCGTATGCGGCGCGGCTCATGGACGCGGGCAACGGGCTCGAGGGCAGCCTGCTCGGTCCGTGGCGAGTCGGCGCGTTGATCGGAAGCGGCGGCATGGCGAGCGTGTTCGCGGCCACCCGCGCGGACGGCGCATTCGAGCAGCAGGTCGCGATCAAGGTGCTGCGGCATGGCCTGCACGACGCGTGGGAACGCGAGCGCTTCCTGCGCGAGCGCTCGCTGCTCGCCCGCCTCGAGCACCCGGGCATCGCGCGCGTGCTCGATGGCGGGCTGACCGGGCGCGGCGTGCCATGGTTCGCGCTCGAATACGTCGACGGCGAACCGGTCACGCGCCATTGCGATCGCCTGCGCCTCGACGTCGACGCGCGCCTGCGCCTGTTCGAAGGCCTGTGCGCGGCGGTCGACCATGCGCACCACAACCTCATCGTGCATCGCGACATCAAGCCTTCGAACGTGCTCGTCACGCGCGAGGGCAGCTACAAGCTGCTCGATTTCGGCATCGCCAAGCTCATCGACGAGGCCGCGCACGACGACGACACGCGCACGGGGCTGCGGCGCCTGACGCCGGCCTACGCGGCGCCCGAACAATCGCAGGGCGCAAGCGTGACGACAGCGACGGACGTCTACGCGCTCGGCGTGCTGCTGCACGAGTTGCTCGCGGGCACGCGGCCGTTGCGCCGTGCCGACGGCACGCTGCCACCCATGTCGGGCGCGGTCGCCGGCGCGCAGGCCGATGCGATCGCCGCGGCGCGCTCGACCAGCGTGCGCAATCTGCGCAGGCGCCTGGCGGGCGAGCTCGACCTGATCGTCGCGAAGGCGCTCGCGCAGGATCCCGCGCAGCGCTACGCCGACGCGGCCGCGCTCGCCGACGACCTCGGGCGGCAGCGCGAAGGACGGCCGGTGCGGGCGCGTCCGGATGCGCGCGGCTACCGCCTGCGCAAGGCCATTGGCCGCCACCGTCGCGGCATCGCCGTCGGGGCCGTGCTGCTCGCGTCCCTGCTCGGCGGGCTCGCGGCGACGCTGTGGCAGGCCGGCGACGCGCGGCGGCAAGCCTCGCGCGCCGACGCGGCGCGTGGGTTCGTGCTGTCGCTGTTCGAAGGCGTGACGCCGGACGAGGCGCGCGGCCGCACGGTATCGGCGCGCGAGCTGCTCGACCGCGGCAGCTCGCGGCTCGCCGCGAGCCTGCGCGGCGAGCCGCAGCTGCACGCCGAGCTCGCGGCACAGCTCGCGGCGGCCTATCGCCAGCTCGGCGACTACGAACGCGCAGTCGAACTCGCGGCGCAGGCGCGCGATGCCACTGCCGAACCCGCGCACCGCGCGCACGCATTGCTCGAACTGG
>DAIOWG010000166.1:0-6647 GCA_036758645.1 Dokdonella sp.
ATGTCGAGGCCTGGGCCACGCTCGCCGAACTCTGCGACGGTGCGCTTCCGGCGCTCGATCTCGATGCGTTGTTCGCGGCATTGCGGCGAATCGATCTCGACAACGACGCGGACGCGCATGCGTACGCGCAGCTCGCACGCGCCTGCGGGCGAGTGCTGGAAAGCCGGGCACGCCCGCGCGAGGCATTCGGAATGATCGCGGCCGCGAACGGCCTCAGCGTGCGCAACGCGCAGTGGGACGCGGCGCGGCACGCACGCGAGTGCAACGCGATCGCGGACGCCTTCGCGCTGCCGCCGGCGCGCGCCGCGGACGAACGCCTCGGCAGCGGCATCGTTTTCATCGTCGATTTCCCGCGCACGGGCGTCGAACTCGAGCACGACCTCGCCGCGCATGCGGACCTCGCGCGCGGCGGTGAGTTGCCTTTGCTCGCGCAACTGGTGGCGGAAGAGTCGCGCGCACGCGGCATGCCATTCCCGCACTGGGTGCCTCGCGCGACGGCGGCCGATTGGCAACGCCTCGGCGAGCGCTATCTCGAACGCGGCGCGCGCCTCCGGCACGGCGCATCCGGTTGGATCGACCGGTCGCCGGCGCTGCCGAGGTTGCTCGGCGCCGCCATCGCGATGCTGCCGGGCGCGCGCGTCATCGAGTGCCTGGGCGATTCGCTGCAGGCGTGCTGGATGCTCTATCGCGATGGGCGCTGGCCGTTCGCGGCCGACTTCGCGAACCTCGCCGCGTACTGGCGCGACCGTGCACGCCTGCTCGAACTGTGGCGCGCGCAACCCGGCATGCGGTTGCACCCGTTCGATGGCGCGCTCGACGGCGTCGCCCGCAGCGAGGCCCTGCGCGCAGCCGTCGCGCTTGCGGGACTCGAATCCGCCGACGCCTGCGTCGCCGCGCAGCTGGCACGCGAGCGCGCGCGAACCGCGATCGACCAGCGCGAACCGGGCCTGCGCCAGACGGCGAGCGCGCGCGACCTCGGCACGCTGCTCGATCCGCTGCGCGCACTGCTCGCGTCGGAGCCGGCGGCTGCAGCGGCCAGCGGTCGTCCGGTGCGCGCGTGAGCGGTCGACCGGGCCACGCCACGCGATTTCCGCTGCGGCTTTCGGCCAGCGCCGGGCTGCAGCTGCAAGCGGCGGCCGGCTTCCTGCAGCAACGCAATCCTGCAGGGATGTTCGACGCGCTGCGTCCGGTGCTGGCCGAGGCACCCGCGCATCCGGACGCGCTGCGCCTGCAGGCGGTCGCGCTGCAACTGTCGGGACGCACCGAGGATGCGATCGCCTCGCTCGGCAAGGCCCTCGCACTTCATCCCGGAGATGCGCTCCTGCACAACGCGCTCGGCGGCATTCTCGTCGAAGCCGGGCGCGCGGATGCCGCGCTGGCTGCGCTGCGCCGTGCCTGCGAGCTGCAGCCCGGGCTCGCGTCGGCGTGGTGCAACCTCGGCATGGTGCTGCAATCGCGCGGCGAGATCGAGGAGGCGCGATCCTCGTTCGCGCGTGCGATCGCGAGCGAGCCGGGCAACGCGCTCGCGCGAACCGGGCTTGCGAACGCCTCGAAGATGCTCGGCGATGCCGCGGGAGCGGCTGCGGAATACCGCGCGGTGCTCGCGGCCGATCCCGGCAACGTGCAGGCGTGGGCGGGAATCGGCGAACTCAAGACCGTGGTACTGGATGACCGCGAACTGGCGACCCTGCTCGAGCTGCACGCGCGCATGGCCGGGAACGCGCCCGCGATCGAGGAACGCGCGATGGTCGGCTTCACGCTGGCGCATGCGCTGGAGGCGCGCGCGCGCCATGCGGATGCGCTGGCCGTGTTCGACCAGGCCAACGCGGACATGCGTCGCATCACGCCGTGGGACGCGGCGGCGTTCACGCGCTCGATCGAATCGATCGCGGAAGCCTTCGATGACCCGCCGGATCCCGGCGCGGATCGGTCGCGCGGCCGCGAAGTGGTGTTCGTGACCAGCCTTCCCCGCAGCGGCTCGACCCTCGTCGAGCAGATCCTCGCCGCGCATTCGCAGGTGGAGGGCGCCGGCGAGTTGCCGGTGCTCGCGAACCTCGTGCAGGCCGAATCGAGCCGACGCGGCGAGGCGTTCCCGGCATGGGTACGTCGCATGGCGCCGACGGACTGGACGCGACTCGGCGAGGAGTACCTTGCGCTCACCGCGCCGGCGCGTCGCGGACGCGCGATGCACGTCGACAAGGCCTTGTTCAACTGGCCACTGGTCGGCGCGATCCGCGCGATGCTGCCCGGGGCGCGCATCGTCAACTGTCGGCGTGACCCGCTGGAGACGTGCTGGTCGATCTATACCCAGCGCTTCGCGCGCGGGCAGCAGGCGTTCGCGTATGACTTCGCCTCGATCGCGGCTTGCTGGACCGACTACGACCGCCTGATGTTCCGCTGGCATGCACGGCATCCAGGCGCGATCCACGAGCTCCAGCACGAGCGACTGCTGGCGGAACCGGAGGCGGCGATCCGCGCCCTGCTCGACTTCTGCGGCCTGCGGTTCGAACCGGCTTGCACGCGCGCGCACGCCGCGAAGCGCATCGTGCGCACCGCGAGCGCGGCGCAGGTGCGAGAACCCCTGCGCTCCGATACCGCGCGCGCGTCGGGCTACGGCACGCTGCTCGATCCGCTGCGCCGCATGCTCGAGGCTTGACCGCGTGCGTGGCGCGCAACGAATGCTAAGCTGCGCGCCGCGCCCGCGCTCCGGAGTTTTTCGGCCATGAGTGCACCTGCAGTTCCAGACTCATCCGATGCACTGGGTGCCCGCCTGGTCGGGTTGCCGGCTGCAGTTGCGGACGCGCTGCGCAGCGCGCGCGTCCTGCTCGACCAGCGCGACTCGGCAGGCGCAGAGCGCCTGCTCGCGCGCATCGAGGGCATCGATCGGCATCCCGAATCCTTGCGCCTGCTCGGCATCGCGCGGCAGCTGCAGGGGCGCCACTCCGAGGCCGTCGCGCTGCTGCGCCAGGCACTGGATCTTGCTCCGGGGGACGCGCCGATCCTGATCAACCTCGGCCTGGCACTGCGCGACTGCGGCGAAATCGATGCGGCACTGGCGAGCCTGCGACGCGCCTGCGAGGTCGCACCGCAGCTCGCTGCCGCCTGGTACAACCTCGGACGCCTGCTCGCGCGCGGGAATCACCCCGGCGAAGCGCATGCGGCGTTCGAACGCGCGCTCGAATGCGATCCCTCGCACGAGCAGGCGCGGCTGCACCGAGCCGACATGCTGCGCACGTTCGGCCGCATCGACGAGGCGATCGCCGGCTTCCGCAGCCTGCTCGACGGCGGCGTTGCGGCCGAAGCGTGGTTCCGGTTGTCCAACATCAAGACCGTGCGCTTCGACCCGACCGAGTGCGCCTCGCTCGAGCGGTTGTTCGCGTCCGACGCACTCTCGCCCGAGGACCGCGTGCGCGCCGGCTTCGCGCTGGTGAAGGCGCTCGAGGACAATGGTCGTCATGCCGCGGCGTTCTCGACGATGGTCGCCGCGAATGCGCTTCAGCGGCGCCGCGTGCAGTGGGACGCAGGTCCGTGGCGCGCGGGCACGACGCAGATCCTGCGCGCGTTCGAGCGCCCGCTCGCGGGATCGCGGGTCGCGCAGGGCGGCGAAGTGATCTTCCTCGTCAGCATGCCGCGTTCGGGATCGACCCTGGTCGAGCAGGTGCTCGCTTCCCACCCCGATGTCGAAGGCGCGAACGAGCTGTCGGACCTCGGCGACGTCCTGCAGGCGGAATCGGATCGACGCGGCCGCGCGTTCCCCACCTGGGTCGCCGACGCGACGCCGGCCGACTGGGAACGGCTGGGCCGCGACTACCTCGACCGCACTTCGCGCTGGCGCCAGTCGCGCCCGCGATTCACCGACAAGGGGCTCGGCAACTGGCGTTACCTCGGTGCCGCGATGGCGATGCTGCCCGGCGCACGCTTCGTCGATTGCCGCAGGGACCCGCTCGAAACCTGCCTGTCCTGCTTCCGGCAACTGTTCGCGCGCGGTCAGGCCTGGACTTACGACATGCAGGAACTGATCGCGTTCTGGCACGACTACGATCGCGCGATGCGCACCTGGAGCAGCCGCCATCCCGCTGCGATCCGCAGCCAGTCGCACGAGCACCTGGTCGCCGATCCCGATGCCGAGATCCGGGCGCTGCTCGCGTTCTGCGGCCTGCCATTCGATCCTGCGTGCCTCGCGCCGCATCACACGTCGCGCGCGGTGCGCACGATCAGCGCGGCGCAGGTACGCGAACCCATTCGCGCGGACACCGCGCGCGCCTGGCGTTACGGTGACCTGCTGCTCCCGATGCGCCTCGCATTGGAGCGCGCGCCGGGCGCCGCCTGATGGCCGGCAGCGAGGCTGGCAGTCACATCGGCGGGGCAGGCCCTCCCGGGCCCGATGCGCGCCTGCTCGGCCTGTCCCCGACCGCCGTGGCCTTGCTGCGGCAGGCGGCTGCCGACCTCGCGCGTGGTGATGCGGCCTCCGCACGGGTGCGGCTCGAAGGTGCACTCGCGCTTGCGCCGAACCATCCGCAGGTATTGCGCCTCGCCGCGATCACCGCGCTGCAACAGGGACGCGCGATCGATGCACAGGGGATGCTGCGGCGGGCGCTGTCCCGCGCTCCGCTGGATCCGTTGCTGCACACCAACCTCGGCAGCGCCCTGCGCGCCACCGGCGACGCCGCGGGCGCGCTCGCTGCGTTCGAGCGCGCGTGTGCGCTGGCACCCGACCTCGCGGCCGCCTGGTACAACCACGGGTAAGCCTGCAGGGCGCTGCAGCTCACGCAACGCGCATGCGAGTCGCTGCAACGCGCGGTGGCGCTCGCCCCGGCGCACGCAACCGCGCGCGTGCTGCTCGGCGACACGCTCAAGACGCTCGGTCGCATCGACGAGGCGCACGCGGCGTGGCGTGGCGCACTCGAGGTCGATCCGCGCAACGCGCAGGCGTGGTGGGGGATCGCGAACCTCAATACGGTCCGCTTCGACGGCACCGACACCGAGCGCCTGCGCAGCCTGTGCACGCGCGCGGACGCCAGCGAGGAGGATCGCTGTCTCGCGCAGTTCAGCCTCGCTCGCGCACTCGAGGACCAAGGCGACTACGCGCAGGCGTGGTCGGTGCTGCAACAGGCGAATGCGGCGCGTCGCGCGCTGCAGCCCTGGGATGCCGGCGCGTTCTCCGATTACGCCGCCTCCATCGAGACCGCGTTCTCCGCACCGGTCACCCACGCGACGGGGAGCGCCGGTGAGGAGGTGGTCTTCATCGTCAGCCTGCCGCGTTCGGGTTCGACCCTCGCCGAACAGATCATCGCCTCGCATGCCGAGGTTGAAGGCGCCGGCGAACTGCCCGACCTCGCGCAGGTCATCGCAGCGGAATCGACGCGTCGCGGCCAGCCCTTTCCCGCGTGGGTCCGGGACGCGACGCCGGACGACTGGGCCCGCCTCGGGGACGACTACCTGCGACGCACCGCGCGCTGGCGCAGCGCGAAGCCGCGCTCGACCGACAAGGGGCTGGACAACTGGATGCTCGTGGGTGCCGCCGCAGCGATGCTGCCTGGCGCGCACTTCGTGGACTGCCGGCGCGAGCCACTCGAAACCGCACTCGCCAACTATCGCCAGTGGTTCAGCGAAGGACAGCGCTTCAGCTACGACCTGTCGGACATCGCGGCCTTCGCCGCCTGCCACGCGCGGCTGATGGACGCCTGGCGGCATCGGCTCGGATCGCGCCTGCACCGGCTCGAGCTCGAGCGCCTGCAACGTGACCCTGAGGGCGAAATCAGAAGCCTGCTCGCGGGCGTCGAGCTCTCCTACGACCCGGCCTGCCTGGACCCCCACCGCAACACGCGTGGCGTGCGCACCGCCAGCGCCGCCCAGGTGCGCGAGCCGCTGCGGCCGGACACGCGCAAGGCGCATCGGTACGGTGCATTGCTGGATGGGCTCGCGGACCTGCTGCAGGCGAGCGGACAGCACGCGCGGGCGACGTCCGCCGCGCCCTCCGCAGTGGCCGGATGATGCGGCAGCGCCGCATCCGTTCATGCCAGAAACCGCCGGCAACCGACTCGTTTCAGCGATCGCCGAGGTGGGCGAACTGGCACTGCAAATCCGATTGCAAACTGTGGTAACGGTCTGCTACGGTCTCGTGCGTTGTACCGTCCCACAATTAACTTGGGGAGTAGAACGCTCATGCGCAAGTCCACCCTCGCCGTCAGTGTGGCGGCTGCGTTTTCGGCACAGGCCTTCATGGCCACCGACAACGCGACCGCCGCCGACAAGTCGGTGCGCCAGAAGGCCTCTGGCCCGATACCCAACAGCAGTGCGCAATTCCCGATCCAGCCACGCGGCTCGGTGCTTTACGATCAGTCCGGCACCGCAGCCAATGGTGCGGCGATCCAGTTCTCGAACAGCGCGTACGATTCCGAAGGCGCCGACGACTTCGTCGTCACCGATGCCAGCGGTTGGTCCGTCAGTGGGCTGAACCTGCAGACGAGCTTCGACGCGGCGCCCCCGGGCGGCATCACGTACGACGTGAACTTCTACGCGGACAGCGGCGGCGCTCCCGGCGCGACGGCAGCGTGCTCGTATCCCGGCATCTCCGGCACGCTCGACGGCACGGCGACCGCGCTTTCGATGTCGCTGCCCGCGCACTGCGATCTTGGGCAGGGGAC
>DAIOWG010000167.1:0-2890 GCA_036758645.1 Dokdonella sp.
CTGCGCGCTCGAGAGCTGGTCGTTGGTACCGATCGAGTAGGTCTGCACCGCGCCGTTCAGCGTGCCCTTTGCCGCGTTGACGTTGGCCTGCGTCAGCGCGCTGCGCACGTCCTCGAGGGTCAGGCCGAGGTTGCCGAGCTGCGCCGGATTCACCTGCACGCGCACCGCGGGACGCACGTTGCCCGCGATCGACACGAGTCCGACGCCGCTGACCTGCGAGAGTTTCTGCGCGAGGATCGAATCGGCGTAGTTGTTGACCTCGCGCAGCGGCAGTGTGCTCGAGGTCATCACCAGCGTCATGATCGGCGCGTCGGCCGGGTTCACGCGGTTGTAGACCGGCGGATACGGCAGGCTGCCGGGCAGGCGCGCCGAGCGCAGCGCCGACTGCACGTCCTGCGCCGCGACGTCGATGTCGCGGTCCCGCGCGAACTGCAGGATGATCGTGGAAAGCCCGGCCGAGCTGTCCGAGCTCATCATCGTGATGCCGGAGATCTGCCCGAGCTCGCGCTCGAGCGGCGTGGTCACCAGCGTTGCCATCGTCGTCGCGCTCGCGCCGGGATACTGCGTGGTCACGACCAGGCTCGGCGCGTCGATCTCGGGCAGTGCCGATACCGGCAACTGGCGGTAGCCGATCACGCCGAGCAGCAGCACCGCGATCATCAGCAGCGTGGTGGCGATCGGGCGCCGGATGAACAGCGTCGAGAAGCCGGTGCCGCGAACGGGCTGGTCGCTCATCGTGGTGCGCTCAGCCGCGTCCGCCGCGGCGCTGGCCCGGTTGCGAGGCCTTGCGGATCTCCTCCGCGCTCGGCGCCTTCGGCACTTCGCCCGGAGCCATCGGCGTGACCTTTGCGCCCGGCTTGAGGCGGAACTGCCCCTCGGTCACGACCTTGTCGCCGGCCGAAAGGCCGCTCGCGATCATCAGGCGACTCGCATCGACCTCGCCGGCGACGCGCACCGGCTGCATCTTCACGCTGTCGCCGGGTTCGAGCAGGTAGACGTAGTCGCCGTCGGGCCCGCGCTGCACCGCCTGCGTCGGCACCACGAGTCCATCCTCGACCGTGCGCACCTGCATGCGCACGTTGACGAACGCGCCGGGCCAGAGCGCCTTGTCCGCGTTCGGGAACTCGGCCTTGAGCCGGAACGTGCCGGTGCTGGTGTCGATCTGGTTGTCGACCACCGCGAGCACGCCGTCATTCGCGACCGCATGGCTGTCGCTGCGGTCGAGCGCGGTCACCGGTACCGTACCGGCCGCGCGCGCCTCGCGCACGCTGTCGAGATCCTGCGCAGGCAGCGTGTAGATCACGTTGATCGGCTGCACCTGGGTCAGCACGACGATGGTGCTCGCGTTCGCCTGCAGCAGGTTGCCGACGTCGACCTGGCGAAGGCCCGCGATGCCGTCGATCGGCGCGGTGATGCGCGTGTAGCCGAGCGAGGTGCGCGCGCTCGAGATCGCGGCATCGTCGGCCGCGATCTGCGCCTCCTGCTGGCGCACGACCTGGCGCTGGTTCTCGAGGTCCTGCGCGGACACGAAGTTCTTCTGGCTGAGTTCCTCGTAGCGCTTGAGCGTGCTGCGCGAGGCCGACAACTGCGCGAGGTGCTGCGCGCGACTCGCGAGCGCCTGGTCGAGCGCGGCCTGGTAGGTGCGTGGGTCGATCTCGGCGATCAGGGCGCCCTTCGCGATCGCCGCGCCCTCCTCGAAGTGCAGCGCCTTGAGCTGTCCGGACACCTGCGCGGCGACCGCGACGGTGTTGAGCGCCTGCACGGTACCGAGCGCATCGAGGTGGACCGGCACGTCCTGGGTGGTCGCCGCGACCACGGTGACCGGCACCGGGGCGACGGCCTGCTCCTTGCCGGGGCCTTGGCCGGGGCGGCCCGCGGCGGGCGTGAACCAACGCCAGCCGAGCACGGCAAGCACGATGACGACGACGAGCAGGAGCGCGATTTTCCAGCGCGACATGGAAGGTCCTTTGCGTGCGGATTGCGGGCGCCGCCTGCGCCCGCGCCCCGAAGGCTAGCAGCCGCGCGCGCGACGCGCGGCGCGCACCCGCGTAAATATGTCTTTACAGGCCCGAATGCGACCGCAACGCCGGTTCGTGCATCGCGGCACCTTGCCGCGGGGGCGGTTCGTCGCCATCTGCAAGGAACCGCGCCGGCATGCTGTCCCTTGCCGAGCCCCACCGCGAGGACTTCCGATGAGCATGAGTTGCGACCTTCCCGGCGCCGGCCTCGCGGCCGCGCGCGACCAGGTGCCCGACCCCGCGTACGACCCGCCAGTCGATGCTTCGCTGCGCAGCGCGACCGCGGTGCTCGCGGGCGGCTGCTTCTGGTGCACCGAGGCGGTGTTTCGCGCACTCGACGGCGTGCTCGACGTGACCTCGGGCTACAGCGGCGGCGACGCGCGCGATGCGAACTACGAGCGCGTGTCGATGGGCACCACCGGCCACGCCGAGGCGATCGCAGTGCGCTACGACCCGCAGGTGATTTCCTACGGCCGGCTGCTGAAACTCTTCTTCGCGGTGGCACACGACCCGACCCAGCGCGACCGACAGGGCAACGACATCGGCAGCCAGTACCGCTCCGCGATCTTCTACGCGGACGAACGACAGCGCGAGATCGCGGAACGCTACATCCGCGAGCTCGACGAGGCGAAGGTGTTCAGCGCTCCGATCGCGACCACGCTGGAGCCGCTGGTCGCGTTCCACGAAGCGGAGACGTACCACCAGGACTACGCCGCGCGGAATCCCGCGCAACCCTACATCGCCGCGGTCGCAGCACCGAAGGTCGCCAAGCTCCGCAAGCAGTTCGCGCCGATGCTCAAGGATCGCGCCACGCACTCGTAGGGTGGAACGCAGCCGCGCAGCGGCGAGTTCCACCACCGCAAGCTCGCAGG
>DAIOWG010000167.1:2990-6635 GCA_036758645.1 Dokdonella sp.
CCCCATGACGACGACGCCCGCCAGCACCCGTTCCGCCTCCGGCCACGACCTGACCCCGCTGACCGCCGCGCAGCGCGAGCAGCTCGCCGCGAAGCTCACCCCGGAAGAGCGTCGCATCATGATCGACCACGGCACCGAGCGCCCGTTCTGCGGCGGCCTGCTCGACGAGCACGGCGAAGGCGTGTTCACGTGCCGGCTCTGCGCGCTGCCGCTGTTCCGCTCCGACAGCAAGTTCGAATCGGGTACCGGATGGCCGAGCTTCTTCCAGCCGTTCGATCCCGCGCACGTGCGCTCGATCACCGATACCAGCCACGGCATGATCCGCATCGAGATCCGCTGTGCGCGCTGCGACAGCCACCTCGGGCATGTGTTCCCGGACGGGCCGAAGCCCACCGGGCAACGCTACTGCATGAACGGGGCGGCGCTGGCGTTCAAGGCGGGCAGCGCAGGTGCGTAATCGATACCGCCCATGTCGAGTGCATGCAATGCGATGCGCTCGGCCTCGGCGGGTTCGATGCCCGCGAGCCATTCGTTCAGGCGGCCTGTCCGTCCGCGCATTCGCCATGCGCGCACCGCCAGCAGCACGAGTCGCTCGGCGCGGGCGAGATCGTGCGTGAACGCGATCGGTCGGAAGCGCACGTTTCCGGCACCGAACGTCCTGACGTAGGCGGCCTCGCGCAGGGCCAGGCTTGTCGCCTTCCCGAGCTTGCAGTTCACACGCGACACGTGGATGCAACGAGCGGCGATGCGCGGAGCGTGCGCATTGACCGAGATCGGT
The DNA here is from genome assembly GCA_036758645.1 of Dokdonella sp. Taxonomy (GTDB): domain Bacteria; phylum Pseudomonadota; class Gammaproteobacteria; order Xanthomonadales; family Rhodanobacteraceae; genus Dokdonella_A. Next base: position 3,769 of record DAIOWG010000167.1, read on the forward strand.
TCGTGGTTGTCGAGCGTGACGATGTAGAGGCCCGCGTCCGGCACGCGCATCGCTTGCGGCTTCCATCCACTTGCGGCCGCTCGATCGTGCTCCGCGAACGGCATGGGGTCAATTCGAGTACGCATCGTGGCAGGCGCATGGCGGCGCCCGGCCGCCATCACGGCAACGCCGTTCGGGCGTGCCTGCAAGCGTCCTGGCGTACCATGCGCGCCTTCCATCATCGGCAGGTCGAGGCGCCATGCGCGCGTACGCGAATCCAGTGATCCAGCTCGTCGGCGCTTGCGGCGTCCTCGGCCACGCTCTGGCCAACGGGCCCGCGATTGCAGCGGATCCCGCCCTGCCGAGCATCGTCGTGACCGCCACGCGCACCGAACAACCCGCCTTCGATGTGCCCGCGTCGGTCGACGTGGTCGAAATCGAGTCCGAACAGGACAGCGCTGCGGTCAATCTTTCCGAGTACCTCGGCCTGGTCCCCGGCGTGCTCGCGCGCAACCGCGGCAACCATGCGCAGGACGAGCAGATTTCGATCCGCGGCTTCGGCGCGCGCTCGACGTTCGGCGTGCGCGGCGTGCGGCTCTACGTCGACGGCATTCCCGCGACGATGCCGGACGGGCAGGGGCAGGTTTCGCATTTCCACTTCGGCACGGCCGAGCGCATCGAGATCCTGCGTGGACCGTTTTCGGCGCTGTACGGCAATTCCTCGGGCGGCGTGATCGAGCTGTCCAGCGCCGAGGGCAGCGATCCCGGGCGGATCGATCTCGGGTTCGTCGGCGCAAGCCACGGCTTTGCACGCGCGAACGCGAATGCGCGCGGCGTCGCGGGCGCGTTCGACTACAACGTCGGTGTCACGCATTTCCGCACCGACGGCTGGCGCGCCCACAGCGCCGTGCGCCGCGAGTCGGGCAATGCGAAGCTGGGCTGGAACATCGGCGACGGCGGGCGCCTGACGCTGGTCGCGAACGCGCTGTCGATTCCGGAAGCGAAGGATCCGCTCGGCCTCACCCATGAGCAGTTCGATGCCGATCCCGACCAGGTCGCGTCGGTCGCCGAGGTCTACGACACGCGCAAGAGCGTGCGCCAGCGGCAACTCGGCGCCATCTGGGAACAGACGCTCGCGCGCGGCCATGCGCTGCGCCTGCTCGCGTACGGCGGGCAACGCGAAATCGAGCAGTTCCTGTCGGTGCCGGTCGGCGCGCAGGGCAATCCGCTGCATTCGGGTGGCGTGATCGACCTCGGCAGCAACTATGCGGGCAGCGACCTGCGCTGGAGCTGGCGCGGCGAGTTCGCCGCGAAACCGTTCGAACTCACGGCGGGAATCGCGGCGGATCGCCAGCGCCAGCACCGGCTCGGCTACGAGAATTTCGTCGGCGACGTGCTGGGCGTGCGGGGCGCACTGCGCCGCGACGAGGTCGACACGGTGCGCAACGCCGACCAGTACGCGCAGGCGACCTGGCGCTTCGCCGAGGCGTGGTCGCTGAGCGCGGGCCTGCGCCACAGCGCAGTCCGCTTCGATGCGCGCGACCGCTACGTGAGCGCGGGCAATCCCGACGACAGCGGCCGCGTCGAGCATGCCGCGACGACCCCGGTCGCCGGACTGCTCTGGCGCGCCCATCCACGCGCGCACGGGTACGCGTCCTGGGGCAAGGGGTTCGAGACGCCGACCTTCAGCGAACTCGGCTATCGCGTCGACGGCGGCGCAGGACTCGCATTCGATCTCGATCCCGCGCGCAGCGACAACGCGGAGATCGGCGCGAAGCTGCGTCCGTCCGATCGCATCCAGGCGAACCTCGCGTTGTTCGAGGCGGATACCCGCGACGAGATCGGCGTCGCGAGCAGCGCAGGCGGCCGCACCACCTACCGCAACATCGGCAAGGCGCGCCGGCGCGGCATCGAAGCGGACCTCTCGATGCAGTTCGCGCGCGACTGGAACCTGCAGCTTGCATGGACGCGCCTCGACGCGCGCTTCCGCACAGGCTTCCTCGCCTGCGAGGGAACGCCGTGCACGCAACCCGACGTTCCGGTCGCGGCCGGGGCGCGCATTCCGGGCATTCCATCGTCGATGCTCGCCGTCGCGCTGCGCCACGGCGGGGCGTCGGGCTGGCGTGCATCGCTGCAGGGCGAATACCTGTCCGACGTGCTCGTCAACGACCTCGGCAGAGACGCGGCGCCCGCGTACGCGGTGTTCGACGCAAGCGTCGGCTACGCATTCGACATCGAAAGCGGCCGCATCGATGCGTTCGCGCGCATCGACAACCTGTTCGATCGGCGCCATGTCGGATCGGTCATCGTCAACGACGGCAACGGGCGCTGGTTCGAGCCAGCTGCGGGTCGTACGCTGATGCTCGGGCTCGACTGGCGCTGGCTCCCGTAGACCGGACGCCTCGCGCCCGCGAGTGACGGGCCATCCGCAGGCGGGCACCCGGTGCGCGGTGCGCGTGGATGCGCATGTTCGCGCGCAACCGGTCTTCTGCGCGGATCGCCCACAGGGCGGGCTCCTGCACCGGATCTCTTCGTAGGAGCGCACCCTGTGCGCGATGCGCGCGAATGCGCATCTTCCGGCGTAGACGGGTTCCTGCGCGGATCGCCCACTGGGTGGGCGCCCGCGCGCCGGCGTCACCCGCGCGCGCGCGACCCGAGCATGTCCGCGCCGACCTTGAGCAGGTCGCCGAGGCCGAGTTCGCCGTCGCCGTCGCGGTCGAGAACGCTCGACAGCAGTCCGCCCTGGCCGCGACGGCCGAGATCCTGCAGCTCGCGGCCCAGCATGCCGCCGAGCCCGCCGGCGTCGAGGTCCTGGTTGCGCGTGCGGTTGCCGAGCATCGACAGGATGATCGGCGCGAGCATCGCGAGCAGTTGCGCCGCCCCCTGGC
>DAIOWG010000168.1:0-6622 GCA_036758645.1 Dokdonella sp.
CATGACGCTGAAGTTCGTGAAGCCGAAGGCCGACGCGATCTTCCAGCAGGGCGACGGCGAGGCCGCCGACACCGCCGCACCGGCGGAGCCTGCCGGCGACTGAGTCCGGTGCCGGCGCGGCGATCGATCCGTCGCGCCGGCACGCCGCCGTGCTGGTGCTCTTCAACAAGCCGTTCGGGGTGCTGAGCCAGTTCAGCGACCGCAGCGATCCCCCGCGCTGCACGCTCGCCGACTACATCGGGCACCCGGACGTCTATCCGGCCGGTCGGCTCGACCACGACAGCGAAGGCCTGCTGCTGCTGACCGACGACGGCGCGCTCGCGCATCGCCTCACCGACCCGCGCCACAAGCAACCCAAGACCTATCTCGTGCAGGTCGAAGGCACGCCATCACGCGATGCGCTCGATGCGTTGCGCGCGGGTATCGTGCTCAAGGACGGACCGACGCTGGCGGCCGAAGTCGACCTGCTCGCGCGCGCACCCGATTGGCTATGGCCGCGCGACCCGCCGGTGCGATTCCGCAAGAGCGTGCCGGATGCGTGGCTGCGGCTCATCATCCGCGAAGGCCGCAACCGCCAGGTCCGCCGCATGACTGCAGCGGTCGGCCTGCCGACGCTGCGGCTCGTGCGCGAGCGCGTCGGTCCCCATGCGCTCGGCGGCTTGCAGCCGGGGGAATCGCGCGTCTTCCGCGCTGAAGCGACGGCGCTCGCGGCGCACGATCGGACCGGGTGAGCCGCATGCACTTCAAGGATCATTTCTCCGCGCACGCCGACCTCTACCGTGACGCGCGCCCGGGCTATCCCGATGCGATGTTCGACTGGCTCGCGGCGCAGGCGCCCGCGCGCGGGCTCGCCTGGGACGCGGGTTGCGGCAATGGCCAGGCCAGCGTCGCGCTCGCGGCGCGCTTCGAGCGCGTGCATGCGAGTGATCCGAGCGCGACCCAGATCGCGGCAGCGGAGTCGCGCGAGAACATCGATTATCGCGTCGAGCCCGCGGAAGCCTGCTCGCTCTCCGACGCGAGCACCGACCTTGTCACGGTCGCGCAAGCCTTGCATTGGTTCGACCAGGCGCGCTTCCACGCGGAAGTTCGGCGAGTGCTGAAACCGCGTGGCGTGTTCGCCGCCTGGACGTATGCCGACTGCAGCGTCGACCCCGCGGTCGATGCGGCGAAAAACCGGCTCTATGTCGACCTCACGGGCCCGTACTGGCCGCCCGAACGCGCGCATGTGGAGAATGGCTATTGCGACCTGCCATTTCCGTACGTGCCGATCGCGGGGCCGACGTTCGCGATGAGCGCGCACTGGAGCCTCGACCAGTTCCTCGCCTACCTGCGCACGTGGTCGGCCACGCAGCGCTACCTGCGCGAACAGGGCGAGGATCCGGTCGCGCTGGTCGAGCCCGAGCTGCGCGCGGCCTGGGGCGACCCCGCGCGCGAGCGCGGGGTGCACTGGCGCTTCCACCTGCGCTGCGGGCGCCTGGCCTGAGCGCGCCGTGGTGCGCTGACCGCCGCTGAAAGTGGCCCCATGCATGGCGCAGCAACCGGATATTCCGCGAGGCCATTGCGGCCGTAGACTGCTCGCCTTGCTGGCTCGGCCAGCCCTCGCCTCCAGGCCACGCCGATGAACGAAACGCTCGCCCTGCGAGTCGCGCCGACCCGCGTCGACTGGCGCACGCCGCTCGAACTGCTCGCGCTCGGCGCGATCTGGGGCGGCTCGTTCCTGTTCATGCGCGTGGCCGCGCCCGACTTCGGGCCGCTCGCGCTGGTGGAAGTGCGAATCGTGCTCGGCGCGCTGTTCCTGCTGCCGTTCCTGTGGCGCATCCGCGCGCGAGTCGATGCGCGGCTGTGGCTGCGCTTCGCGATCGTCGGCGCGCTGAACTCGGCGATCCCGTTCACGCTGTTCGCCTGGGGCGCCGAGCGCGCGCCGGCCGGTGTCGGCGCGATCGCGAACAGCCTGACCGTGCTGTTCACCGCGCTGGTGGGGTTGCTCGTCTACGGCGACCGCATCGGCGCACGTCGCGTCGCCGCGATCGCGGGGGGTTTCGTCGGCGTGGTCGTGCTCGCGAGCGGAAAAGCCGCAGGCGACAACGTCGCCGCGGCCGCGATCGCGGGCGCGATCGCATCGCTGACGTACGGATTCGCCGCGCAGTTCACGCGACGCTGGTTCGCCGACGTGCCGCCGCTCGCGGCGGTCGCCGTCACGCTCGGCTGCAGCGCGTTGATGGTGGCGCCGTTCGCCGTGCTCGCCTGGCCGAGCGCCGCACCGCCGCCGCTGTCCTGGCGCTGCGCGGCGTTGCTCGGCGTGCTCTGCACCGGCATCGCCTACGCGGTGTTCTTCCGCCTGATCCAGCGCGTTGGCGCGGCACGCGCGAGCACCTGCACCTATCTCGTGCCGCTGTTCGGCGTGTTCTGGGGCTGGCTGCTGCTCGGCGAAACCCCGACCGCGACGATGCTCGCGGCGGGCGCGCTGATTCTCGGGTGCGTGGTCATGAGCAGCAGGGAATAGGGAATGGGGAATAGGGAATGGTCAAGCGCGGCCATTCCGCGCGAACCATTCCCTATTCCCGATTCCCCATTCCCTATCTGTTGGTCAGCTGGATCTCGATGCGCCGGTTGCGCGCCCAGGCGTCCGGGCTGTCGGCGCGGTCGAGCGGCTGGAATTCGCCGAAGCCATTCGCCGAGAGACGATGCGCGGGAATGCCCTGCACGACGAGGAACTTGACCAGCGCGAGCGCGCGCGCGGTCGAGAGCTCCCAGTTCGACGGGAACTGCGAGGTGTGGATCGGGCGGCGGTCGGTATGTCCGTCGATGCGCAGTACCCAGTCGATGCCGGAAGGGATCTCGGCGGCGACTTCGCTCACGCTCGCCGCGAGCGCGGCGAGCCGCGCCTGGGCATCCGCACCGAGTTCGGCCGAGCCCGATTCAAACAGGATGTCGGTCGGCAACACGAAGCGATCGCCGACGATCCGGAGGTCGGTGCGGTCACCGAGCGCGGCGCGCAGCTTGCCGAAGAATTCCGAACGATAACGTTCCAGCTCGCCGACGCGGCTCGCGAGCGCGAGGTTGAGCGCCTTGCCGAGGTCGGCGATCTTCGCGTCCTTCGCGGCCACGTCCTTGTTCGCGATGTCGAGCGCGCCCTGGATCTTCGCGAGCTGCTCGTTCAGCGCCGCGAGCTGGCGGTTCAGCAGTTCGACCTGGGCTGCGGCACTCGCGGTGAGATCGGTCTGCTTGACCAGATCCTGCCTCGAGCCGTCGAGCTCGGCGCCGAGGCGCGCGACCTCGGCCTCGAGCTGGCGCTTGAGTTCGGACAGCGCGGCCACGTCGGCGCCGAGCTTCATCGCCTCGGCACTCGCGGCATCGAGCTGCACCTTCAATGCGTCGCGCTCGCTGCCGGTGGCGCCGAGCGAGGCCGCGAGTTCGGCCACGCGCGCATCGAGCGCCTGCTTCCGTTCTTCGCTCAGCGACAGCGTGCGCGCGAGCTCGGCCACGCGCGCGTTGAGCGCGTCGAGCGCGCGGTTCTTGCCCGACAGCGTATCGGACAACACGAACTGGCCGATCGCGAACAGCATCAGCACGAAGACCATCACCATGATCAGCGAGGTCAGCGCATCGACGAAGCCGGGCCAGATGTCGAATGCGCGGCGCCGCCGCGACGATGCGCTCATCGGCGCGGCTCGCGCTCGGCCGTGATCGGCGCTGCCGCGCGCGCGCGCTGGCCATCGAGCGCGGCCGCGATCGTGCGCGACAGCAGGCGCAGTTCACTGCGCAGCTCGTCCGGGAAGGTCGCGGCCGGGGCCTGCGTGGCGAGTTGGCGCAGTACCGCCTTGAGTTCCTCCTGCACCTCGGCTGCCGCCTGGCGTTCGCGCGCGTCGCGCCCGAGCAGGTCGGCGAGGCGGCCGAGTTGCGCAGCGAGTTCGCCGAGCTGCTGGTTGGTGCCGTGCCGCTCGCGCTCGGACTCGACCACCGCGCGCTGCATGCGGTCGAGTCCGTCTGCGGTCTGCTCGAGCAGCGCCTGCACGTAGGCCGGCACCGATGCATCCGCCTCCAGTGCCGTGCCCGACGACAACCGCGTCATGCCCGACAGCCATTCCTCGAGTTCGTTGTGGAAGCGGTTCTGCGCGTGTCCGGCCTGCAGGTCGAGAAAGCCGATCACGAGCGAACTCGCGAGGCCGAACAGCGAGGTCGAGAAGCTCGTCGACATGCCGCCGAGCGGTTCCCTGAGGTTCTGCTTGAGCGCGCCGAACATCGCGACCGCGTCGTTGCCGACGTCGAGCGTGCCGATGATCTCGGACACCGAGCGGATCGTGACCAGCAACCCCCAGAACGTGCCGAGCAGGCCGAGGAAGATCGCGAGCCCGATCAGGTAGCGCGAAAGGTCGCGCGATTCCTCGAGACGCAGCGACACGCCATCGAGGATCGTGCGCATCGACGGCGCCGACAGCGCGGCACGGCCGCGCTCGCGCCCGTCGAGCATGCGCGCCATCGGCGCGAGCAGGCGCGGCTTGCCGTGCACGCGCTGGTCCGGCGGCGAGCGCTTGAACGACTCGATCCACGCGACCTCGCGCGACAGCACGAACACCTGGCGCAGGTTCACGATCACGCCCGCGACGAGCACCGCGAGGATCACGCCGTTGAAGAACGGGTTGGCGAGGAAGATGCCCGCGAGCCGCGGCGCGAGCAGCGCGCCGAGCACGCCGACCGCGGCGAGGAACGCGAGCATCCAGGGCAAGACGCGTCGGGGATCGCTCATCGTTTCGTTCCGTCTCTGGCGATTGGATGCATCCGTATTGCGACTGGTTGCAGGTGCGATTGGTTCCGCCGTTTCGGTGCAGGAGCGAAGACTGAAACCCGAAGCGCACGACGCATCAGCCACGAAGGTCGTGGCAGGCTCCTGGCTGCGAATTCAGGAAGACCCATCGGGCGATCCAGCGTTCGCGCGAAGCGCCCGGAGCTGAAGTCCCTCCCACGAGTGCCGGACTTCCGTCTCTTGCGGGAGGGACTTCAGCCCCGAGCCTTTCGCCGGATCGGTCGGACCGGTCGCTCGCGTGTCGTTTCCTCTGCTGCCCTTCAACGTGATGGCCGCGGCTTGGCACGATGGGTCGGGGTCGCGCTCCATGGGTCATCGGGCCACGGGTGTTTCGGGTAGCGACCCTTGAGTTCCCTGCGCACCTCCGGATACGTGCGTTCCCAGAAGCTGCGCAGGTCCTGCGTCACCTGCATCGGCTTGCCGCCGGGCGAGAGCAGGTGCAAGGTCAGCGCCACGCGTCCGTTCGCGAGGCGCGGCGTATCGGCGAGGCCGAACAGCTCCTGCAGCTTGACCGCGAGCACCGGCGGCGCGTCGGCGGCATACTCGATGCGCCGCTCCATCCCGCTCGGCACGCGGATCGCGGACGGCGCCTGCTCGTCCAGCGCGACGCGTTGGCGGTGATCGAGGCGTGCCGACAGGGCTTGCGACAATTCGGTCGCCTGCAACGCGTCGAGGCGGCGCTTGTCCGAGAGGAACGGCGCGAGCCAGTCTTCGAGCGTCGCGAGCAGCGCTGCGTCGGAGAAATCCGGAAGACCCAGTTCCGGACACCAGCCGCGCAGCGCCTGCACGCGCAGGCGCAGGCTGCGTGCGTGCTCGCTCCACGGCAGGGCGTCGAGGCCGAGTTCGCGCACCGCGGCAAGCAATGCGGGTACGGCATCTTCGGGCCGCGCGGGCACGCTGCGGCGTTCGAGCACGATCGCATCGAAGCGGCGTTCCTCGAACGCCTCGACCGCCCGCGTGTCGCGGTTCCAGCGCACGCTGCGCCGGTTCGCGAACCGCTGCGGGAACGTCTGCGCGAGTCGCGCGGGATCGAGCGGTGCGGCCGCGTGCACGAGGCTGTCGCGCGCCTCCTGGCGCAGGTCGATGATCACGAGCCAGGGTTCGCCGTAAAGCGCGCTGTCGTCGGCGAGTCGCGCGCCGCGCCCGTTCGCGAGCTGGTAGCGGCGCGGGTTGCCCGGGTCCTGACGCGCGATGCGGTCGGGGAATGCCAGCATGAGCACGTCGCCTACAGCGGTCAGTCGCATCGCGGGTGTGGTGGCGGCCGCGCTGCGCGCGATTCCGGCCCGGCGTCCCCACGCATCAGCGGCCTGCGCGATCGCCGCGAGTGCGCGCGCGTCCGCACCGGACTCGCGCAGGCCCGCGCGCCCTCCGCGCGAGGCGGCGAGTGCCGCGGCGCGCACGCGGAAGTCGTCGTTGCGCGCGGCCATGCCGCGCATCGGCGTGCGCGCTTCGACCAGCGCGGCGAGGTCGCAGGCGAATGCGCGTTCATCCGCGCGTGCGCCGAGCACCGCCGCCGCGAGCCGCGGCTGAGCGCCGAACGCGAGCATGCGTCGGCCGTCGTGCGTGATGCGGGTCGACGCATCGAGTGCGCCGATTCGCTGCAGCAGTTCACGCGCCTGCGCGAGTGCGCCGGGCGGCGGCGCATCGAGCCAGCGCAGCGCGTCCGATCCCCAGGCCGCGAGTTCGAGCGCGAGCTGCGAGAGCTCGACCTGGCCGATTTCCGCGCGCCGTTCGGCTTCGAGGCGACGGCTCTCGGGCCAGAGCCGCAGCGCGAGCCCGGGTCCGAGCCGGCCCGCGCGCCCCGCGCGCTGGTCGGCC
>DAIOWG010000169.1:0-6611 GCA_036758645.1 Dokdonella sp.
CGACAAGGATCACCGCGAGCCCGGGCACGCGCTTGCCCTCGGCGACGCGCGCCTTCACGCGCGTGGCGACGCCGTGCAACACCTGGTCGGCGATGCGGCGCCCGTCGAGCAATCGTGCAGGCATTGGGAATCCGGTCGGAAACGCGCATTATGGGCGAGCCGGGCCCCGCTTTGAACATCTTTCGGTGCGCCGGCACCAGCTCACCCCTCCGCGCGGCGTGCACATGACCGACATCGAAACCGAACTCGAAGCCGCCGCGTTCCGCCGGCTGCTGCAGCACCTCGGCCTGCGTGCCGACGTGCAGAACATCGACCTGATGATTGCCGCGGGCTTCTGCCGCAACTGCCTCGCCGACTGGTATCGCGAGGCGGCCGAGGCGCGCGGCGTCGAGATCGGCAAGGAGGCTGCGCGCGAGCGCATCTACGGCGAGCCGTTCGCGCAGTGGAAGGCGAAGCACCAGGCCGACGCGACGGCGCAGCAGCTCGCGGCGTTCGAGCAGGCGCAGGAGCACCAGCGCCGCCTGCTCGCGGCGCACGGGAACGCCTGACTACGGCGCGGCGCAGCTGCGCGCGAGGTCCTCGTAGCCGCTGAATGCGTCGGGATCGGCGCAACCGGGGCATTCGGGATCGCGCGGAAGACGCAGTTCGCGGAACGTGCCCGCGAGCGCATCGTGGCAGAGCAGGCGCCCGACCAGCGGCTCACCGATGCCGAGCAGCAGCTTCAGCGTCTCGCTCGCCTGCAGCATGCCCACGATGCCGGGCATCACGCCGAGCACGCCGGCCTCGCTGCAGTTGGGCGCTTCGGCCGCCGAGGGCGGCTGCGGGAACAGGCAGCGGTAACATGGCGAATCCGCGCGGCGCGGATCGAACACGCTGACCTGGCCGCTGAAGCGATGCACCGCGCCGTATACCATCGGGATGCCGAGGCGCAGGCTCGCCGCACTGAGCAGGTAGCGGGTCGGGAAATTGTCGGCGCCGTCGACGATCACGTCGTGCCCACGCAGCAAGGCCTCGACGTTGGACGCTTCGATGCGTTGCCCGATCGCGTCGATCTCGAGCGTCGGATTCAATGCGTCGAGCGCGATGCGCGCCGACTCGACCTTCGGCATGCCGATGCGGGCTTCGGTGTGCACGACCTGGCGCTGCAGGTTCGAACGCTCGACGCGATCGTCGTCGATGAGCCGCAGGCGACCGATGCCGGCGGCCGCGAGGTAAAGCGCCACCGGCGCGCCGAGTCCGCCCGCGCCGACCAGCGCGACGCGTGAGCCGGCCAGGCGTTGCTGCCCCGCGACGCCGATCTCGGGCAACAGCAGGTGGCGTGAATAGCGCTCGGCGAAGTCCGGATCGAGCGTGCCGGGTTCGCTCGGCAGTCCTTGCTGCAGCCAGCGCGTGTAGCCACCGCGTACCGAGCGCGCGTGCGGGTAGCCGAGTGCGTGCAGGCGTTCGACCGCGCGCCGCGAACGCTGCCCGCTCGCGCAGATCGCGAGCACTTCGCGACCGCTGGCAGGCGCGAGCGCGCCGATCCCGCGCTCGAGCTCGCCAAGCGGCAGCGCGACCGAGGCGGTCGCGAATCCGCTCGCACGCTCGTCGGGCTCGCGCACGTCGATCAGCAGCGCGCCCTTGCGCTGGAGGTCGAGCGCATCAGCCGGATCGATCTCGAGCATGCGCGGTCCTTGCTGGTCGGCATTCATGGACGGGCCCGTGGCAGCGGCAGCAGGTCGACCACGTCGCCGGCTTGCCGTTCGCAGGGCGCTTCGCCCACCTCGACGAGCGCATCGGCCTCGACGAGGCCACGCAACATGCCCGAGCCCTGTTTCGCGAGCGGAGTCGCCCAGCAGCCGCCGTCGTCACGCCATTCGACGCGCGCGCGCAGGAACTCCGCGCGGGCGTGTCGCTTCACGAGTGGCGCGGCGAGTCGCGCCTTCCAGCGCCGCGGCCGCGGCTCGATCGCGCGCTGCAGCGCGAGCAGGGCCGGCTGCACGAGCAGCAGGAACGTCGCGACCGTGGAGACCGGATTGCCCGGCAACGCGAACACCAGCGCATCGCCGATCCCGCCGCACAGCAGCGGCATCCCGGGCCGCATGCGCACCTTCCATAAATGCACGCGACCCAGTTCCGCGACCAGGCCCGGCATGAAGTCGGCCTCGCCCGCCGATACGCCACCACTGCTGATGATCACGTCGCAGTCCTGCGCCGCGGCCAGCAGCGCAGTGCGCAGCACGTCTGGATCGTCGCGCAGGTGAGCGACGCGCACGGGCTCGAGTCCGATCGTGCGCAACAGCGCGCCGAGCGTGTAGCGGTTGCTGTCGTGGATCTGGCCGAAGCCGAGCGCCTGCGCGGGCGGCACCAGTTCGTCGCCGGTCACGAACAGCGCGACGCGCGGACGCCTTGCGACGTCGATCGCGGCGATGCCGCAGGATGCAAGCGCCCCGAGCCGTGCGGCGTCGAGCTCCTCCCCTGCTCGCACGACGAGTTCTCCGCATGCATGGTCCTCGCCGGCCAGTCGCACGTTCGAGCAGGGCTTCTCGCCCGCACGCACGACGACCTCGTCGCCTGCGACGCGCACGTTCTCCTTGATCACGACCGTATCGGCGCCACGAGGAACCGGTGCGCCGGTCGTGATGCGCACGCATTCGCCCGCTCCGCAATCCGGCGAAGCTTGTGCGCCGGCGAGCATCGTGCCGACCAGCCGGAACGCGCGCTCGCCCTCGATCGGCAGGTCGCAGGCGCGCAGCGCGAATCCATCCATCGCGGAGTTCGCGAACGGCGGCAGGTCGAACGGGGCGTACACGTCTCGCACGGGCAAGCGCCCGAACGCGGACTCCAGAGCAACCCGCTCGAACCCGAGTGCACGTGAAGCGCACAGAGCGAGCACGCGCTCCAGCGCCTCCGCGACCGACAGGGGACCGGGCGGGTCAGCGGTCTGCGCAGCCATGGGCAGCGACATCCTCCGGAGCATTGAGATTCACGAACTGCCGCCTTCGGTCGCGGAAATCAACCTCGTGCGCGCCGATCCGGTCTTGCCAGTGCGCCACGCCCTGCCCTTCGGCCGCCGCGGTCGCTGCAGAGGAAGCGAGGTCGCGACGATACAGCGCGAACAGCGGTTGGCGACGTTCGCCATCGTGCGCGACGCAGGCGGGAATGGCACGCGCGTGCGCCATCGAGAGCAGCCGCGCGGCGAGATCGCGCGGAGGGTCGGGGCCGTCTACCGGCAAGCTCAAGAGCCACGGCGTCGTGCACGCGGCGAGCGCGGTCGCCACGCCCGCGAGCGGACCGCGATACCCGGGCAGCGCATCCGGCAACGTGTGCGCGCGCTGCGCATAATCATCGAGGTTGCGGTTCGCGATCACGAGGATCGCGGGCGGCTGCACCGACATCGCGCGCGCGGCATCGAGCACGTGGTCGACGAGCGCGCGGCCGTCGAGCATCACCAGCCCCTTGTCGCGTCCGCCGAGCCGCGTCGCCGCGCCTCCGGCGAGGATCGCGACCGTGAGTGCGTCGGGATCCATCGCCGGGAGCGTCAGCGCTTGCCGCGCTTGGCGTTGCGGATCATGCGCGTGCGGCGTCGTTGCTGGCCTTCGGTCAGTTCGTTGCGCTTGCCTGCGTACGGGTTGTCGCCGTCGCGGAACTCGATCCGCACCGGCGTGCCTTCGAGGCGGTAGCGCTTGCGGAAGAAGTTCTCGAGGTAGCGGCGATAACTTTCCGCGATGTGCTTGGTGCGCGCACCGTGGATCACGATCGTCGGCGGATTGTTGCCACCCGGATGCGCGTACTTCAGCTTGGGCGTGTGCCCGCGCACGAGCGGCGGCTGGTAGGCCGCGTACGCCGCCTCCACCGCGCGCGTGAGTTCGGACGAGGTGAATACGTGGTTGGCCGACGCGTGCGCGCGGTTGATCGCCTTCATGAGCTCGGCGATGCCGCTGCCATGCAGCGCGGAGATGAACACCTGGCGCGCCCACGGCACGAAATCGAGCTTGCGCCCGAGCATCGCCATGCACTGCTCGCGCTGGTACTTGTCCATCCCGTCCCACTTGTTCACCGCGATCACCAGCGCGCGGCCGGAGTCGAGCACGTGGCCGATCAGCGCGGCGTCCTGGTCGGCGACGCCTTCGCGTGCATCCAGCATCAGCACCGTCACGTGCGCCGCGTCGACCGACTGCAGCGACTTGATCACGCTGAACTTCTCGAGCGCGTCCTCGATGCGCGCTCGGCGGCGGATGCCGGCGGTGTCGATCAACGTGTAGCGGCGGCCATCGCGTTCGAGCGCGACGCGGATCGAGTCGCGCGTGGTGCCCGGCTGTTCGGACGCGATCACGCGCTCTTCGCCGAGCAGGCGGTTGACGAGGGTCGACTTGCCCGCGTTCGGGCGGCCGACGATCGCGACGCGGATGCCTTCGTCGGGGCGTGCCGCGTCCGATGCCGCATCCGGTTCGGGCAGCAGCGGGCGCAATGCTTCGAGCAGCGGCGTGACGCCGCGTCCGTGCGCGGCCGACAGCGGCAACGGGTCGGCGACGCCGAGGGCGGCGAACTCGGCCAGCGCGACCTGTTCGTCGAGTCCGTCGACCTTGTTGACGACGAGCCGCATCGGCTTGCCCGCGCGCCGCAGGCGATCGAGGATCGCGCGGTCGCTCGGCAGCAGTCCGTCGCGCGCGTCGACCACGAGCACGACCACGTCGGCCTCGTCGATCGCGAACCCGGCCTGCCGCACGGTATGGGTGTCGAGCCCTTCGGCGTTCTCGATCAGGCCGCCGGTATCGACGACGACGAACGGTGGATCGATCAGGCGGCATACGCCGTAGTGGCGATCACGCGTGACGCCCGGCATGTCCGCGACCAGCGCGTCGCGCGTGCGCGTCATCACGTTGAACAGCGTCGACTTGCCGACGTTGGGGCGCCCGACCAGCGCGACTACGGGAAGCATGCTCGGCTCCGGGTCAATCGATGCGCGGCATGCGCGGCGCGCGGCAGCGCGGCCGCACTACGGGCGGATGCGCCAGGCGCCGATGCGGCCGTCGACATCCTCGAAATAGACGAGGTCGCCGACCACCAGCGGCGGTGCTTCGATCGGGTCGCGGCCGAGTCGTTCGCGCGCGACGAACTTGCCTTCGGCGAGGCTCAGCCAGTGCACGTAGCCCTGCCCGTCTCCGACAACGACGTGGTCGCCCTGGATCGCCGGCGCGCTGAGCCAGCGGAAGCGCAGGCCGTCCTGCTTCCAGAGGTTCGCCCCGGTGCCGCGGTCGAACGCCCAGACGTTGCCGTCCGCATCGACCGCGACGACGACTTCGCCGCCGACTGCCACGCCCGCGTAGGCCGAGAATTCGCGTTGCCAGAGCGGGCGCCCGGCATCGGGCGTGAACGCGATCAGCTGGCCGCGATATCCGGCGGCGTAGAGCGCGGATCCGTCGGTCGCGATGTCGCCATCCACATCGGACAGTCGCTCGACTTCGGTGCGGCCTTCGCCCGGGGCCAGCGTCTGCACCCAGAGCTCGGCACCGTCGTCGAGCCGTACGGCGACGACGCGGCCATTGTCGAATCCGCTGTAGACGACGCCGTTGAGGATCAACGGGGAGGAGTTGCCGCGCAGGCTGAGCGCCGGCACCGCTTGCTCGAATACCCAGCGGCGAGAGCCGTCGTTCGCATCGAGGCCGACGAGGCGGCCGGCGTTGGTGCGCACGACCACGATGCCGTCGGCGATCGCCGGGCGCGCGATGATTTCGGCGCCGAGCTGCACGTTCCAGCGCTCGCTGCCATCGGCGGCGCCGAGTGCGTGGACGTGGCCATCGAGGCTGCCTGCGACGAGCAGGTCGCCCCCGACGCCCGGCCCACCCGACCAGCGCAACGAGGCATTGCCGCGGCGCCAGAACATGCCCTTGCGCTCGCCGAGGCGGCGCGTCCAGAGCGTGCGGCCGCTGGCCGCATCGAGTGCTTCGATGGTGCCGTCGACCGAAGCCGCGTAGATGCGACCGTCCGCATGCACGGGCGCGAGCAACGCGCCGGAGCGGCCCGCGCCGTCACCGATGCCCTCGCCCCATGCGCGGTCCACCTGTGCGGTCGGCGTGAACTCGACCAGTTCGGAAGGTGGCTCGACGTTGTCCTTCTTGCCGAGGCCCTTGATCCAGTTGCAGCCACCGAGCGCGAAGGCGCTCGCCGCGATCGCGAGGAGCAGGAGGGTGCGCTTCATGAGCCTTGCTTCTCCGCTGCGGGCGATGCTGCTGCTGCCGGCGCAGCCGCCGGTGCAGGCGCGATGGCGGCGACATCGTCGAGCTTCATCTGCAGCAGCTCGCGCGCGGGCGCCTGCGGCTCGAGCGCCGCGAGGGCGCCTTCATAGGCGCGACGCGCCTCGTCGGTGCGGCCGAGCTTGCGCAGCGCGTCGCCGCGCAATTCGCCGACGCCGGCCACGTAGGTGTCCTTCGCGATGCCGTCCACGAGACGCATCGCGCCTTCGGCGTCGCCCTGGGCGAGCTTGACACGCGCGGTGCGCAGCACCACGAGCGAGGCGAGCGCGCCGTCCGGCACGTGTTCGCGTGCCCATTCGAGTTCGCTCGCGGCCTTCGCCAGATCGTCCTGGCTCGCCGCGTCCTCGGCCGCGCGCAGCGCCGCGAGCGCGGAGT
>DAIOWG010000170.1:0-6592 GCA_036758645.1 Dokdonella sp.
GATCGTCGCGATTGCGTCGGGCGGGCTGCCCGAGCAAGCGTCGGGTGGCAGCTACTGCGCCGTGCCGTCGTCGGGATGGACCAGCACGAGGCCGCCGCGCGGCACCGAAAGCCAGAGCCGGCCGCGCCGGTCTTCGACCAGCGCATTGACGACGCGCTCGCCGTCGCGTGGCCAGGTGCGCACCGCGTCTTCGCCCGAAAGACGATACAGGCCACGGCTGCTCGCGACATGCACGCGACCGTCGGCGCCGTGCAGCACCGAACGCGCATCGACGATCGCGCCGGCCGCGACGCGCTCGAAGCTGCCGCCGGCCGCCTGCAGTCGGTAGAGACCATCGGTGGAAGCGGCCCACAGCGTGCCGTCCTTGCCGAGGCTGAGCTGTCGCAACAGCAGCGTGCTGTCGGCCGGCGGCGCGATCTCGCGCACGATGCGTGCGTCGGCAGGATCGAGCAACCACACGCGCCGGCTGCTGCATACCCACAGCCCGTGGCGCGGATCGAACAGGATCGAGTTGATCCCTTCGCCAGCGCCGGCGAGCGGAACACCCTCGAATTGACCGGTGTCGAGCCGGTGGCGCACGAGCCCTGCGCCGAGCGTGCCGATCCACAGCACCCTCGACGAGTCCTCGGCGAGCGCCGTGATGGGTCCTTCCGGCACCACCTGGTCCGGCCCGCGTGGCGCGGTGAAATCGACGAAGCGGTAGCCGTCGAACTTCTGCAGCCCGCTGTCGGTGCCGACCCAGATGAAACCGGCGCTGTCCTGCAGGAACGCGCTTACGGTGTTCTGGGCAAGCCCGTGCTCGACGCCGATCGACTGGAAATGGAACTCGCGGCGGATCGCGCCGGCATGTGCGATCGCGCTCAGCACGAGTCCCGCCGCGAACAAGCCGGCAAGCCAGGATGCGTGACGCGGCCGACCGTACGGCGCGAGTGCCGTCATGATTCGTTCTTGGAAGACGTCCCGCGGGCAGTGTAGGCAACTCCGCCCACCTGCGCCATGCACGCGTGATCCGGCGCGCCTTGGCGGCTAGAATCGGCCCGATGCAATCGGTCCCTCCCCGCGCTCCCGAACCTCCGACGCATGCGGCACTCGCCGCGGCGCTGGCCGACCTCGCACTCGGCGTCGATGCGAGCGAGCTGCACGGCTCGCTGACCGGTTACCTGTGCGCCGGCGGCAACGCCGGCGCCGACGACTGGCTCGACCTCCTTGCACTCGCGCCGCCGGACGAGGCGACCGCGGCGCACCCGTTGCTGCGCGTCCTGCATGCGTCCGCGGTCGCGCAATTCGCGTCCGACCCGCCGCGTCCGCAGCCGCTGTTGCCGGCCGCGAACGCACCGCTCGAGCGGCGCGCCGAAGCGCTGGTCGAATGGTGCCGCGGTTTCCTCGGCGGCTACGGGCTCGCGGGCGCGCTCGCGAGCATCGAACCCTCCGCGGTCGCCGCGGACGTGCTGACCGACTTCGGCACCATCGCGGGCTCGCACTTCGACTACGACGACGAGGCCGAGGACGCGCGCGCATTCGCCGACGTGCTCGAGTTCGTGCGCGAAGCCACCGCGCTGCTGCACCGCGAATCGCGCCGGCGCACGGTGACGGTGGGGAGGGTGCATTGAGTGCGGGGCCGGAGCTAGAAATCGGAAATGGGGAATGGTCGAGCACACATGCTTTGACTATTCCCCATTCCCCGAACCCCATTCCGGGTTGCCCCGTCGCGTAGACTGGAACCGTGGCCGCTGGAGCGAAGCCGGACGCGATGATCGAACCCAGGGAATACGCGCGACGTCGCCGCCAGCTGATGCGCATGGCAGGGACGGATGCGATCGTGATCGTCGCGGCGGCACGCGAGCATGTGCGCAACAACGATGCGCACTATCCGTATCGCCAGGACAGCGACTTCCACTATCTGACCGGTTTCGGCGAGCCCGAGGCGGTGCTCGCGCTGGTGCCCGGGCGCAAGCAGGCCGAGGCGATCCTGTTCTGCCGCGAACGCGATCGTGAGCGCGAGCGCTGGGACGGTCCGCGCGTGGGCACCGAAGGCGCGGTCGCCGCGCTCGGCATGGACGATGCATTCCCGATCGACGACATCGACGAGATCCTGCCCGGGCTGATCGAGGGACGCACGCGCGTCTATTACCACTTCGGGCGCGACACCGACTTCGACCTCAAGCTGATCGGATGGGTCAACCGCGTGCGCGCACTCGTGCGCCAGGGCGCGCGCTCGCCGCACGAGTTCGTCGCGCTCTCGCACCTCTTGCACGACCTGCGACTGTACAAGTCGCGTGGCGAACTGCGCCTGATGCGCAAGGCGGCGCGGATCGCTGCCGACGCGCACGTGCGCGCGATGCGTGCGACGCGTCCCGGCATGAACGAGCATGAGGTCGAAGCCGAGCTGCTGCATGCGTTCCGCAGCGCCGGCGCGGTGCCGAGCTACGAGCCGATCGTCGGCGGCGGCGCCAACGCGTGCGTGCTGCACTACCGCGCGAATGACGCCGAACTGCGCGCGGGCGACCTGCTGCTGATCGACGCCGGCGCCGAGTACGAATGCTACGCCTCCGACATCACGCGCACGTTCCCGGTCGGCGGACGCTACTCGCCCGAGCAGCGCGCGCTCTACGACATCGTGCTCGAGGCGCAGCTCGCCGCGATCGACGAGGTGCGACCGGGCCGCCCGTTCGACGCCTACCACGAGGCGGCCGTGCAGGTGATCACGCGCGGACTGTGCCGTCTCGGCCTGCTCGCGGGCAGCGTCGCGAAGAATCTGCGCGAACACGCGTATCGACGCTACTACATGCACAAGACCGGCCATTGGCTCGGCCTCGACGTGCACGATGTGGGCGACTACCGCATCGACGGCGACTACCGCGTGCTCGAACCCGGCATGGTGGTGACGGTCGAGCCCGGCCTCTATATCGCGCCCGACGAAAAGCGCGTGCCGGCGAAGTTCCGCGGCATCGGCATCCGCATCGAGGACGACGTGGTGGTCGGCGCGGATGGGCCGGAGGTGATGTCGGCCGGGGTGCCGAAGGACGCCGACGAGATCGAAGCGCTGATGGCCGGCGCGCCGGTGCACAAGTGAACCCGGTCGCGGACAGCTCGACCGATTCGTGCTTGACTTGGCCGGTGGGTGCACGGCATGCGCGCCCGCAACAGGGGGAAGCCATGAACCAAGCGCCAGCAGTGCCTCTCGCCTGGCTGCTCGCCGCGGCCTTGCTGGGCGTGATCACGCCTGGCCCGATCGTGCGCGCCGCCAGCCTGCAGGAGGACGAGGCCCGCATCGAAGCCCTGCTTCGCGCGGAGCGCAACGCGCAGCGCACCGTGGAGCGCAATGCGCGCGCGGCCAGCGCGGCGGCGCCCGCGGCCGCGCAGGACAGCGTGGATCCGGCCACGCCGGTGATCGCCGAAGTCACGGCCGCGGTGCCGGAGCCCAGCGAGAACGATGCGTGGCTGGTGCCGACGATCGAGCAGGACGGTTTGCCGTTCGCCGACCTCAAGCACTACGTCGGGCATCGGGTCGAGATCGTGACCACCGGCGACCGCCAGCATCGCGGTACCGTGAAGTCGGCCGATGCGCGCCAGGTCACGCTGCTGGTGCGTCGACCCGGCGGCAACGCGACGTACACGCTGCGCCGCGACCAGGTCAAGCGCGTCGATCCGCGCTGAGCGCAGCCGATGTTCACCACGCTCTACGCGTTCGTCGCGTTGCCGCTGCTGTTCGGCCTGGTCTACCTGTTCGGCGTGATCCGGATCTATCGTCACGAGCCGCTGCTCGGCGTGCTGTCGTTCCTGTTCGTTCCGGTCGGACTGTACGCGGTGGTGCGCTACTGGTCCGCCGAGCACGACAACCCGCGTGTCCCGGTGCTGGTCGCGCTCGTGTTGCTCGGCAGCTGGATCGGCCTGCTCGCGTGGGGCGCCAGCCACGTGCCGCCGGAGCGCCACGCGGGCGAGTTCTCCGACGTGGGGGTGTCCGAAGATGTCGATCCCTTGGCCGAGCGCGTGCGGCTCAAGGTCGCGCTCGCAGGACTGCCGTACCGCGCGGGCACGATCGCGCTGCCGGAAGCGCAGGCGCGGCTCGACCTGCCATCGCACTTCCGTTTCGTCTCGGCCGAAGCACTGCGCGCGGCCGGCATCGAGGTCACCTCGGTGCCGCATGCGACTGCGCTCGGCTGGATCGTGCATGAGAGCGTCGACCTCGCGTCCGACAGCGCGTGGTCGATCGACGTCGACTGGTTCGGCGAAGGTTTCGTCAGCGCCGACCGTCTCGCCGTGTACGGCAACGACGCACTGCTGGCGGAGGCGCGCGCGACCGCAGAGCGCTTGTCCGGGCTCGACGATGCGCCCGAGTTCGAGCTGACGCGCTTCGCCGAAACACCCGTGTACAACGTATCCGACGCGCTGCTGACCTGGGCCGAGGAGATCCGCTATGCCGACGAAGGCATCCCGAGCCGCGACTGTTACGCGATCAAGCTCGGGCGTGGCGGCGCGCTGCAGTTCACGATCCAGGGCATGACGCCGGCGAGGCAGGAGCTGTGCCTGCGCGCGGTGCGCCTCGCGGCCGGCAGCAGCCGCTTTCTGGAAGACCGCGCCTACGCCGACTACTCGCGCCTGTTCGACAAGAAGTCGCGTTTCGACCTGGTCGACCTCGTCACCGGCCGCCACCTCCTGCGCGACCCGTAAGACCGCCGCAGGCGAGGGTTGCAACCTTCCCACGCGATCCGGTTTCACCGATGGCGAGCGAGCCAGCCGTCTTCATGTCCTCTCGACGCGCAGTCGGTCGCGTGTTCGCCGCGGCTGCAGGCAAGTACCGCGTGTTCGCGCACCCTGCAGGCTAGAGCCCGGCGAACGCATCGCGCGTCAGGTTTTCCGGCTCGCCTTCGGTGCAGGCGACGTCGTCCTCGATGCGGATGCCGCCGAACTTGCGGAATGCATCGACGCGCGCCCAGTCCACATCCCTGGCCGCAGGCTTCGCGCGCAACTCTTCCAGCAGCATGTCGATGAAATACAGCCCGGGCTCGATCGTCACCACCATGCCGGGTTCGAGCGCACGCGTCATGCGCAGGTACGGATGCCGCGGCGGGCGCGCGATCGTGCCGCCGCTGTCGCTCGCCTGGAAACCCGCGACGTCGTGCACCTGCAAGCCGATCGGGTGGCCGAGTCCGTGCGGGAAGAACGTCGACGACACGCCGGCTTCGACGGCTGCCTCCGGCTCCATCCGGATGAATCCGTGCTCGCGCAGGATCCCGGCGAGCACGTGGTGGGCGTGGATGTGCAGCTCCGGATACGACTGGCCCGCGCGCACGCGCGCGACGAGCCCTCGTTGCGCCGCATCGACCGCATCGACGAGCGCCTGGAACTCGCCGTCGGTGTCGGCCGCCCAGGTGCGCGTGATGTCGCTCGCGTAGCCGTGGAAGCTCGCGCCCGCGTCGATCAGGAACGAGTGCGCATGCGCGGGTGGCGCGTGCGACAGATCCATGTAGTGCAACACCGCGCCGTGCTCGTTGAGCGCGATGATGTTGCCGTACGGCAGCTCGTTGTCGGTCTGGCGCGCCGCCGCCATGTACGCAACGTGGATGTCGAGCTCGGACCAGCCGCTGCGGAACGCCTGCTCGGCCGCGACGTGCGAGCGTGCGCCGATCCGGCTCGCGACGCGCATCATCGCGAGCTCGTAAGGCGTCTTGTACGAGCGGTGCCAGTGCAGGTAGTCGAGCACGCCCTGCGGATTGTTCGGTGCGAAGCCCTCGAGCGCGGCGCCGACCTCGCCGATCGTCGCGCAGCGCGCGGCATCGTTCGGAAGATGCGCGCGTGCCTCCTTCGCCTCGCGGATCGTCACGATCTCGAAATGCTCGACCCAATAGCCCGCGGGTGCATCCGGCACAACGTGCCAGTAGTCGCGCGGCTGCAGGAACACCAGCTTCGGCTTCTTCCCCGGCGTGTACACGACCCACGAACCCGGCGCCTTGGTCAGCGGCAGCCAGTGCTTGAAATGCGGATTGACCGCGAACGGGTAGGGGCGATCGTCGAGGAACTGGTCGAACGGCTGGCCCGCGGCGATCACGAGGTGGTCGAAGCCCTCGCGCAGCAGCGCCTTGTCGGCGCGCGACTTCAGCGTCGCGAGGTGTTCGGCGTACAGGGGGTGCAGGTCGGGGTGCAGGTTGGCCATGGCTCGCATCCGGTGGTCGACGCGACATTGTGCGCGAGCCGCCACTGCCCCGCCAACGTCAGCGCGCGTGGCGGCCAGCGCTTCCGCACCGTTCCTGGCGCGCGGCAAGAAAAGCGGCCGGCCGACCTTCGGTCGTCCAGCCTACGCAAGCGCGGGCATGCGAGCCTTGTAGGCTGGACGCGCGCAGCGCGGCCGGCGCTTGCACGCCGTCGTTGGCGCGTGGCGAGAGAAGCGGCCGGCCGACCTTCGGTCGTCCAGCCTACGGGGCAGGCGCGGGGAACGTCTTGCGCAGCCAGTCGTCGAGCATGCGCTTTTCGAAGCGCAGCGGATCGTTCGCATTGAGCGTGCCGCGCTGCAGGAACGCGAGGTCGCGCAGTTCTTCCGTGCCTTCGCGCACCACCTTGCCGTCGGCATCGGACAGCACGTAGCGCAAGTCGA
>DAIOWG010000171.1:0-6558 GCA_036758645.1 Dokdonella sp.
CGGACCCGCGGCGGCCGCGCCGACGAGGCCGCCGTCGGGCAGATGGCGCAGCAGGCACAGCAGCGGTTCGCCGCAGGGGCAGGAGGCGTAGAACCAGTCGTACTTCGCCTGCATGCGCGTATCGCGCCCGAGGTTGCCGCGCCAGATCGCGAGCACGCGCTCGCGGTCGCGCGCGACGTCGCCGCCTTCGATCGCGTAGACCGGCGCGGGTGCGGCCTCGGCCATCAGTGCAGGTCCAGCTCCGCCACTTCGCCGACCAGCACCGGTCGCGCATGCAGGTAGCGCGTGGTGCGGCGCTTGGTGCGGATGTCCTCGTAGACGGCTTCGGCCTGCGCCGGCGTGACTTCGAGCACGCGCGCGAGTTCGGCTGCCGGCACGTCGTGGTTGAGCGCCCACAGCGCGAGGTCCATCGAGCGGTACGGCAGCGCGAAGTAGAACTCGTCCTGGCCCTGCTCGAGGCTGTAGGTGTCGGTGGTCGGTATCGCCGCGCAGACGCGTTCGGGCAGGCCGAGGAAGCGCGCCATGCCGTAGACCTGGGTCTTGTACAGGTGCGCGATCGGCTTGACGTCGGCCGAGCCGTCGCCGTTCTTGACGAAGAAGCCCTGGTCGTACTCGAGCCGGTTCGGCGTGCCGACCACGCCGTAGTTGAGGCGGTCCGCGTGGTAGTACTCGAGCGTCTTGCGGATGCGCTGCTTGAAGTTGGTCGCGGCGACGATCTGCAGGTAGTCGGCGAGGCCGAGCGGGCGATCGATGGTGTCACCCGCGGGCGAGACCGCGACGAGGCGGAAGCGGTTGATGCGCCCCTCGATGCCGCCGTCGATGACGATCTTGAAGCGCCAGCCCTCGCCGTACTCCGGCAGCGCGCGGCGCACCGCGGCGTCGCGTTCTGAATAGCAGCCGATCGCGGCGAGCGCGGGCGCGATGTCGACGGCTTCGACGCGCACGCCGAGGTGCTCGGCGAGGATGCGCGCACGCACGCCGCTGTCGTCGGAAGAATCGCGTTCGGGCAGGATCAGCGCGAACACGCGCTCCGGCCCGAGCGCGCGCACCGCGAGCGCGATGCTGCAGGACGAATCGATGCCGCCCGAAATCGCGACGACCAGGCCACGCTTGTGCAGCTCGCGCGCGGTGATCTCGCGCAGGCGCTGCGCGATGCGGTCGGCTTCGGCCGCGTAGTCGATGTCCAGTACGTCCCAGCTCAACGTCGTCACGAGACCTCCCCCGGTGTGGAAGGCATGCCGAGATCGGCACGCCGGATCTTGCCCGATGCCGTCTTCGGCAGCGCCGACAGCAACTCGACGAACTTCGGGATCTTGTAACCCGCGAGGCGTTCGCGGCAATGCGCCTTGATGCGGTCCGGCACGATCTCTGCGCCATCGACGGGCACGATGCAGGCCTTGATGACCTGTCCGAGCAACGCATCGTCGACGCCGACCACCGCGACTTCCGCGACCTCGCGCAGTTCGGCGATGACTTCCTCGATGTCCTGCGGATGGACGCGGTGCGCGCCGGTCTTGATCATGTCGCTGCGGCGGCCGGACAGGAACAGGAAGCCGTCCGCGTCGAGCCGGCCCATGTCGCCCGTGCGCAGCCAGCCCTGCGCCAGGACCTCGGCGGTCAGCGCGGGGTCCTGCCAGTAACCGCGCATCACGTTCGGCCCGCGCACGTGCACTTCGCCGACCTGGTCCGCCGGGAGCGCGGCGCCATGCTCGTCGCGGACCTCGATCTCGACGCCGGCCACCGGGACGCCGACCGAGCCGGGCTTGTCGTCGAAGCGCTCCGGCGGCAGGTAGCTCAGACGTGCGGTCGCTTCGGTCTGGCCGTACATCACGAACAGGCGCGCGCGCGGCAGGGCCGCGCGCAGCCGCGCCGCGACCGCGGGCGCCATCGCACCGCCGGCCTGGGTCAGGTAGCGCAACGAGGAGAGGTCGTGGTCGGCGAGCGTCACGCGGTTGAGCAGCAGCAGGAAGGTCGAAGGCACGCCCGAGAAACCCGTCGCGCGCTCGCGCGCGATCGCCTCGACCACGAGGTGCGGGAACACCGTGTTCGCCTCGAGCACGACCCGCGCCCCGGCCGCCAGATGCGTGTGCAACACCGAGGAGCCGTACGAATAGTAGAACGGCAGCACCGAGACGATGCTGTCGTTCGCCGCGAGTTCGAGGTAGGCGACGATCGCCTGCACGTTCGCGCCGAGATTCGCGTGTGAAAGCACCACGCCCTTGGGCCGCCCGGTGGTGCCCGAGGTGTAGAGGATCAGCGCGGGCGCGTCCGCGTCGGACGGCGGCGCGGGCGGGGCGGCCTCGATCGCGAGCGCGTCGTCCCAGGCCAGTGCATCGGCGCTTGCGCCGCGCGTCGCGATCACGTGCGGTCGCGGATCGAGCGCTGCGACGGCAAGCCCGGCGTCGCGATGGTCCGCCTCGTGCACGACGACGCGCGCGCCCGCATGGCGCAGCCATGGCTCGAAGTCGCGCGCCTTGGCCTGTGCGTTGAGCGGCACCACGATCGCCCCGGCGAGCCAGCCGACGTAGGTCGCGACCACGGCCTCGAATCCATTGGGAAGGATCAGCGCGAGGCGGTCGCCGCGAACGACGCCGAGTGCGGCAAGGCGCGCCGCGAAGCGGCGCGCATCACGCCAGAGCCCGCCATAGTCGAGCGTGCGCGCACCGTCGCTGACCGCGACACGCGCAGGCGCCGCCTGCGCGTGTCGCGCGACGCGATCGAGCAGCCACGGAAGGGCCGGATCGTGCATCGCCGTCATCGGCGCCGAATGCGGCCGCGGCGCCGTGCGAACGCCACGTCAGGCCGGGAGCTTGCGCGCGACGTAGTCGCCGATCGCGTCGATCGAGTCGAAGTTGGCGGGCACCATCTCCGCATCGGCGACCTTGATCGCGTAGGTTTCCTCGAGGTGCGCGATCAGTTCGAGCATGCCGGTGGAATCGACCGTGCCGCCGCGGATCAGCGAATCGCCGTCGCCGAGCGCCGACTCGTCCTCGGTGAACAGATAGTTCTTCAGCACGAACTGCTTGATCTGACGCTTGTGCTCCATTGCCCGGACGCCCCCTGGTGTGCGCCGCCGCACCCGGCGCGCCGCGCCGGGCCATCGCGGCCGCAAGAAGCGCAATTGTGCACCAAAACCGGACGGGCACGCTTCGACTCCGAGGCCCGCGGCGCTGCGCTCGGCGCGAACGCTTCCCCGCCGTTCGCCCCGAGCGCAGGCCGAAGGTCGGAGTCGAAGGGCCAGGTTGCGACGAAACAACGACGCGCATGCGCTTCGACTCCGCGGCCTGAGGCCGCTGCGCTCAGCGCGAACGGGAGCGGGAAGCCTGCGGCCGCTGCGTCGGCGCGAACGGAGAGCGGGGAGCCTGCGCTGCGCTCAGGGCGCCGCTGGCTGTTCCGGACCCAGCGCCTCGACCTGGATCCTGAGCGCGACCTTCATGTCGAAGCCGTAATCCTTGCCCGCATCGATGCCGAACGCGGCGCGGTCGAGCACCGCGGACGCGTCGGCGCCGCAGAGTTCGCGCGGCATGACCGGGTGCTTGATGCACTTGAAGCGGTCGATCGAGAGCGAAAGCGGCTGCGTCTTGCCGTGCAACTCGAGCGTACCTTCGACGCGCGTCGGCGCACCGTCGACGAATCCCCCCAGACGGCCGCTGTAACGCGCCCGCGGGAACCTGTCCGCGTCGAACAGTTCAGCCGTGCGTGCCTTGGCATTCATCTCGTCATGCCCGAAATCGATGCTCGCGATCTCGACCGCGACCTCGACACTGCCGCGTCCGGCCTCGCGATCGAGCAGGATGCGTCCGCTGCTGGCGTTGAACTTGCCGCGCCAGGACGAAAGGCCCATGTGGTCGGCCTCGAAGCTCGGGTAGGTGTGGGCCGGGTCGATCTCGTAGACGACTTCGGCCGCGCCCGCGAGCGCCGGGACGGCGGCGAACACGGCGGCGAGCAGGACGTTTGCGGGCAGGGACATGCAGGTTCCTCGAGGCTGGATGGATCGCGCACGGCGCGATGGCTCGTTCTCGACGAATGCGCGCTGCGCGGATCGACAGGCGCCTGCTGCACTATCATGGTGCAATGCGCCCGCTCCGCGAGTCCAGCTGCCCCGACCTCGAACCGTTCGCGACGGCGATGGCGCTGGTCGATCCGCAGCTCGACCTGCGCGCGATCAATCCTGCCATGCATGAATGGATCGGCGCCGGAGCGCGCGCCTGGCGCGGGGAGCCGCTCGCGCTCATCGACGCGCAGCCGCCGCGTCTGCGCGATGCGGCATCCCGCGCGCTCGACGAGCAGCGGCGCGTCTGGCTGCGCGGGGCGCGCTTGCGCAGCGCGATCGGCGAGCGCGCTGCGGACGTGGCGCTGACGCCGCTGGCGCCGCACGGCGTGCTGCTGGAAGTGCATCCTGCGCTGGCTGACGCGGCCGCTGGCGCACGCCTGTCCGAATCGCTGCGCGGGTTCGCGCACGAGGTCAAGAATCCGCTCGCAGGGCTGCGCGGCGCGGCGCAACTGCTGCAGCGGCGCGCGCTCGATGCGGCGGCGGCCGACCTCGCCGGCCTCATCGTCGGCGAGGCCGATCGCCTCGCGGCACTGTCCGATCGCCTGCTGCACCAGCGCGCGCGCCAGGGCCTTGTCGACGTCAATCCGCATGAACTGATCGAGCGCGTGATCGCGTTGATCGGCGCGAGCGAGGATGCGCCGCGCATGCGCCGCGACTACGACCCGAGCCTGCCGGTGCTCGCGCTCGACGCCGATCGCGTGCAGCAGGCGCTGCTGAACCTCGCGCGCAACGCGGTCGAAGCAGGCGCGCGCGAGCTCTGCTGGCGCACCCGCGCCGAGCACCACGCACGGCTCGGCGATCACGCGGGTCTCGCGCTGCGCATCGACCTCGTGGACGACGGTTGCGGCGTGCCGGCCGAAATCGCCGACAGCCTGTTCGAGCCGCTGGTATCCGCGCGCGCGGGCGGGACCGGCCTCGGCCTCGCGCTCGCGCGCGAAATCGCGCTCGAGCACGGCGGCGAGCTCGAACACGCCGGACGGCCAGGCGCGACGGTGTTCTCGCTGCGGCTGCCGTTCGTTGCCCACGGCGCGGGCGCATCGTGAACACGGCCCGCATCTGGGTGGTCGACGACGACCGTGCGGTGCGCCTCGTGCTTGCGGCCGCGCTGCGCGAAGCGGGCTGGACGCCGCAGGAATTCGCCGACGCCGAGGGCGCGCTCGCGGCGCTGCGCGAAGGCGTGCCCGATCTCGTGTACACCGACGTGCGCATGCCGGGCATCGACGGCTTCGGCCTGCTCGAGCGGCTCGCGGCCTGCGAGCCGCGCCCGAGCGTGATCGTCATGAGCGCCTACACCGACATCGCATCGACCGCGGCCGCCTACCGCGCGGGCGCGTTCGACTTCCTGCCCAAGCCATTCGATCTCGACGACGCGGTCGCGGCGGCGCGCCGTGCGCTCGCCCAGGCACAGCAGCAGGCATCGCCCTCGCCCGTACTGCAGGACGCATCTCCCGCGCCCGAACTGGTCGGACGCAGCAGCGCGATGCGCGAGCTGTTCCGCGCAATCGGGCGCGTCGCGGCGAGCGGGCTGCCGGTCCTCGTGACCGGCGAGACCGGCACCGGCAAGGAGCTCGTCGCGCGCGCGTTGCATCGCGAGAGCGCGCGTTCGGTCCATCCATTCATCGCACTCAACACCGCCGCGATCCCGGCCGAACTGCTCGAGTCGGAGCTGTTCGGCCACGAAGCGGGCGCGTTCACCGGGGCGGCGCGTCGACATCCGGGCCGCTTCGAGCAGGCCGCGGGCGGGACCCTGTTCCTCGACGAGATCGGCGACATGCCGCTCGCGCTGCAGACGCGCCTGCTGCGCGTGCTCGCCGCGGGCGAGTTCTATCGTGTCGGCGGGCGCGAACTCCTGCGCGCCGACGTGCGCGTGGTCGCGGCCACCCACCAGGACCTCGACACCAAGGTCGCGCGCGGTGAGTTCCGGGCAGACCTGCTGCACCGGCTCGATGTCGTGCGGCTGCACGTGCCGGCGCTGCGCGAGCGCAGCGAGGACATCGCGCAACTCGCGCCGTACCTGCTCGCGCGCGCGTCTGCGCTCGCGGGCGGCGCGCCGAAGCGCTTCACGCCCGACGCCCTCGCGCAGCTCGCGCGACTGCCCTGGCCCGGCAACGTGCGGCAACTCGAGAACCTGTGCCGGCGCCTCGCGGTGCTCGCGCCCGGTCGCGAGATCGGCGCGGCCGACCTGCCGCCGGCCATCGGTCCCGTGCAGCGCAGCGCATCACCCGCGCAGTGGGACGAGGCGCTGCGCGTGTGGGCGCGCGAACGCCTCGCGGCCGGCGACGAGCGCCTGCACGCCGATGCACTCGCGCGCTTCGAACGCGTGCTGCTCGACGCCGCGCTCGAGGCGCACGGCGGGCACCGCCAGAACGCCGCGAAGGCGCTCGGCCTCGGCCGCAACACGCTGACGCGCAAGCTCGGCAGTTCGCGCAAGCAGCGCTGAACGGCGCCGCGCTCAGTGGGGCTTGTACTTGCCCACGTCGGCCAGGAAGCCGCTGTCCAGCAAC
>DAIOWG010000172.1:0-6533 GCA_036758645.1 Dokdonella sp.
ATCTCGACGGTGGTGCCGTCGCGCAATGTGCGCGTCGGCGGTGTCGAGGGCCACGGCGCGCCCGGCGCGGCCTCGACCGGCGAGTCGGCGGTCGACGCGGAGGCCTGAGCGGCCGCGGGGGGGCTTGAAGCGGGCGCGCGCGGCCGCATGAAGGACCTGCTCCGTCATCCAAGGTGAACCCGCTGTTCGAACGATCCCGTAAAGGCGAACGTGCCCTGCTGTTGCAGCCGCAGGCCCCCGGCCACGCCGACCCCCTCGCGCTGGAAGAATTTGCCGAACTCGCGCGCTCCGCCGGAGCGAGCGTGGTCGGCAGCCTCGGCGCGCGCGTCGAGAAACCCAATCCACGCTATTTCGTCGGCAGCGGCAAGGCCGAAGAGTTGCGCGAACACCGGCATGCGCTCGACGCGGACCTGATCCTCGTCAACCATGCGTTGAGCCCGGTGCAGGAGCGCAACCTCGAGAAGCTGACCGAATGCCGGGTGGTGGACCGCACCGGCCTGATCCTCGACATCTTCGCGCAGCGCGCGCGTTCGCACGAAGGCAAGCTGCAGGTCGAACTCGCCCAGCTCAAGCACATGTCCACGCGCCTGGTGCGCGGCTGGACCCACCTCGAGCGCCAGCGCGGCGGCGCGATCGGCTTGCGCGGTCCGGGTGAAACCCAGCTCGAACTCGACCGCCGCCTGCTCGGCGAGCGCGTCAAGCAATTGCAGAAGCGCATGCAGAAGGTCGAAACGCAACGCGCGACCGCGCGTCGCGCGCGCCAGCGCAACGCGCTTCCGGTGGTCGCGCTGGTCGGTTACACCAACGCGGGCAAGTCGACGCTGTTCAACGTGCTGACCGGATCGACCGTGTACGCGGCCGACCAGCTGTTTGCGACGCTCGACCCGACGCTGCGCCGGATCGACGGGCTCGACTGCGGCCCGATCCTGCTGGCCGACACCGTCGGCTTCATCCGTGACCTGCCGCACGACCTCGTCGCCGCGTTCCGCTCGACGCTGGCGGAAGCGCGCGACGCCGACTTGCTGCTGCACGTGGTGGATGCGTCCGATCCCGAGCGCGACCAGCGCATCGCCGACGTCGAAGCGGTTCTCAGGGAAATCGGCGCCGACGAGTTGCCGCAGGTGCTCGTGTACAACAAGATCGACCTGGTCGGCACCCGTGGCGACGCGGACGCGGAGCAGGTCGAGGCGCCGGTGGCTGCGCGCGTCGACCATGTGGACGGCGGAGAGGTTCCGCGCGCCTGGGTGTCGGCGCTCGACCGCGCGGGCATCGACGGCCTGCTCGATGCGATCTCGCGCCGGCTCGGTGCGCAGCGTGTCTGCGCCGACCTGCGGCTGCCGATCGACGCCGGTCGCCTGCGCGCGCGCCTGCATGCGCACGGCGTGGTCGCGGACGAGGACGCGGACGAGCAGGGTTGGCACATCCGCATCGATGCGCCGCGTGCGCTGGTCGAGCCGCTGTTCGGACTGCCCGACGGCGACGGCGAGTGGCTGCGCCAACGCATGCACTGAGCGGCCCCGGAGCACGCCGGCGGCGGGGGCTCGTGCGCCCAGGCCGCATTGGCTTGCCCCTGTCGGTGGCCCTACCTACAATCCTTCGGCAACCGAACATGCGAGGTGCCGTTCCCGCACCCCGCGATCCAGGGTTGCCGCGGCATCACCCCGATTCCCAGAAGTGGCGGGTTCCGGACGCAGCATCGGGCCGGCGCCCGAGCGCGACACGAAAGGCAGGCGACGATGGCATGGAATGAACCCGGCAGCGGCGGCAAGCAGCGCGACCCGTGGCGCGACAATGGCGGCGGCAAGGGCCCGTCGCCGGATTTCGATGCGGCCGCACGTCGTCTGCGCGAGCTGTTCAATCGCCTTTTCGGCGGTGGCGGCGGCGGGTTTTCCGCCGCGCTGATCGGCATCCTGATCGCGTGGGCGCTGTTCGACAGCCTTGTCCGCGTCAATGCGAGCGAGACCGGCGTGGTGCTGCGCTTCGGCGAGTTCTCGCGCCTGATGACGCCCGGCATCAACCTCAAGTTCCCGCGGCCGATCGAAACCGTGCGCAAGGTCGACATCGGTTCGGTGTTCCAGACCAACGACCAGGTGCGCATGCTCACGCGCGACGAGAACATCGTGATGGTCGACTTCAACGTCCAGTATCGCGTGCTCGACCCGCAGATGTTCCTGTTCGGCGTGCGCGAGCCCGATGCGACGCTCGGCCAGGCCGCGGAGAGCGCGGTGCGCACCGTGATCGGCAGCAGCAGCATGGACACGATCCTGTCCGGGCAGCGCACCGAGCTGATGGCGGAGGCGAAGAAGCTGCTGCAGTCGACGCTCGACCGTTACAAGACCGGCCTGGTCCTGACGGAACTCAATTTCCAGAACGTGCGACCGCCGCAGGAAGTGAAGGACGCCTTCGACGACGCCAACCGCGCGCTGCAGGACAAGCAGCGCCTCGAAGAGGAAGCGAAGGCCTACGCGAGCCAGGTCGTGCCGGAGGCGCGCGGCGACGCGGCCACTGCGCGCGCGGAGGCGGAAGGCTACAAGAGCGAGCGCATCGCGCGCGCCGAAGGTGACGCGCAGCGCTTCAACCTGGTCGAATCGCAGTACCGGCTCGCGCCCGAGGTCACGCGCAAGCGCCTCTACCTCGAGACGATGGAGCAGGTGGTGGGCAGCACGCCGAAGGTCATCGATTTCTCCGAGGGCAAGAACATCCTGAACCTGCCGCTCTCACCCGACGTGCGCGCGCCGGTCGGCGCGGGCACCACGGTCGTCACGCCCGAAGCGCGGGGGAACCGCTGATGCGCACCGGAACCATCGTTGCATTCGCAGTCGCCCTGATCGTGGCGCTGAACTCGACCTTCGTCGTCAACGAAGGCCAGACCGCGATCCTGTTGCAGTTCGGCCGCATCGTGCGCACCGATTTCGGGCCGGGCCTGCATTTCCGCATCCCGCTGATGCAGCAGGTCCAGCGCTTCGACAAGCGCGTGCTGTCGCTCGACTCAGCGCCCGAACGCTACCTCACCTCGGAGAAGAAGGACGTCAACATCGACTTCTTCGTGAAGTGGCGCATCGCCGATGCCGCGAAGTTCTGGGTCGCGGTCGGCGGCAACGAAGATCGCGCGCAGCAGCGCGTGATGCCGAACGTGAAGGAAGGCCTGCGCACCGCGGTCAATTCGCGCACGCTGCAGGAACTGGTCTCGGGTGGCCGCGCGGACGTCACGCAGAACCTGATCAGCGGGGCGAACCGTGCGATGGAAGGCCTCGGCATCGAGATCATCGACCTGCGCATCAAGCGCATCGACCTGCCCGAGGACGGCACCGTGATCGGCTCGGTCTACGAGCGCATGCGCTCGGAGCGCAAGAAGGTCGCGAATCAGCTGCGCGCTGAAGGCTCGGAGACCGCGAAGACGATCCGCGCCGACGCCGACCGCCAGGTACAGGTGATCATCGCCGAGGCGTATCGCGACGCGGAGAAGACGCGCGGCGAAGGCGATGCGGGTGCGTCCAGGACCTATGCCGACTCGTACGGCCGCAATGCCGACTTCTATTCGTTCTACCGCAGCCTCGAGGCCTACCGCGAGACGTTCTCGACCCAGAATGGCTTGCTGGTGCTGGACCCGCAGTCGGAGTTCCTGCACTACCTGCGCGCGAGCCAGTGATCGATGGGCGGGCTGGCGGCCGCCCTCTGCCTGGTACTGGTGCTGGAGGGTCTGTTCCTGTTCGTCGCTCCGGGTGCCTGGAAGCGGATGGCGGAACAGTTGCAACAGGTCGACACGCGGACGCTGCGCCTGTTCGGCGCCGGCATGATCGTCATCGGTCTGTTGCTGCTGCGTTGGCTGCGCTGAGCCTGCGCGAAAGACCCGCGCGGGGCGGATTGGATCGGCGCGTTGCGGACCGGCGGAGGCCGGCGCACGATGCGTGCGGAAGCTGGACCGGCGCGCGAATTCGCGCCGGGTGACGACGTCGCCCCGGCGGGGCGTTGCAACGAGCGAGAACAACATGGGCAAGTCGGTAGTGATCCTCGGCGCGCAATGGGGCGACGAAGGCAAGGGCAAGATCGTCGACCTGCTGACGCAGGACATCGGCGCGGTCGTGCGCTTCCAGGGCGGCCACAACGCGGGCCACACGCTCGTCATCAACGGCAAGAAGACCGTGCTGCACCTGATCCCGTCGGGCATCCTGCGTGAGGGCGCCCTGTGCCTGATCGGCAACGGCGTGGTGCTGTCGCCCGCGGCGCTGCAGAAGGAGATCGCCGAACTCGAGGGCAACGGCGTCGAGGTGCGTTCGCGGCTCAAGATCAGCCCCGCGACGCCGCTGATCATGCCGTACCACATCGCACTCGACCAGGCGCGGGAAAAGGCCGCCGGCGGCAAGGCGATCGGCACCACCGGTCGCGGCATCGGACCTGCCTACGAGGACAAGGTCGCGCGCCGTGGCATCCGCGTCGCCGACCTGCACTATCCGCAGCAGCTCGCCGAGCTCTTGCGCACCGCGCTCGATTACCACAACTTCGTGCTGACGAAATACCTCGGCACCGAAGCGGTCGACTTCCAGCAGACGCTCGACGAGGCGCTTGCGTTCGGAGAGTACGTGCAGCCGATGAAGTCCGACGTCGCGGGCATCCTGCACGAGCTGCGCAAGCAGGGCGAACGCGTGCTGTTCGAAGGCGCGCAGGGCGCGCTGCTCGATATCGACCACGGCACCTATCCCTACGTGACGTCGTCCAACACGACCGTCGGCGGCGCGCTCGCGGGTACCGGCGTCGGCGCCGACTACATCGACTACGTGCTCGGCATCGCGAAGGCGTACGCGACGCGCGTCGGCGGCGGACCCTTCCCGACCGAACTCGACGACGAGGTCGGGCAGGGCATCCGCGACCGCGGCCAGGAGTACGGTGCATCCACCGGACGCCCGCGGCGCTGCGGCTGGATGGACATCGTCGCACTCAAGCGCGCGGTCGCGATCAACGGTATCTCGGGCCTTTGCATCACCAAGCTCGACATCCTCGACGGGATGGACAAGCTCAAGATCTGCATCGCCTACGAATACCGGGGCAAGCGCACCGAATACGCGCCGCTCGATGCGGCCGGATGGGACGAGTGCACGCCGGTCTACCTCGAGTTCCCGGGCTGGCAGGACAGCACGCACGGCATCACCGAGTGGGAACGCCTGCCGCCGGCCGCGCGTGCCTACCTGCGTGCGCTCGAAGAACTGGCGGGCTGTCCGATCGCGATCGTCTCCACCGGCCCTGACCGCGATGCGAACATCGTGCTGCGCGATCCGTTCGCCTGAAACCTGACGGATGCGGCGACGCCCACGTGCATGGCCTCAGGGCGATGCGGCGAGGGGAATCATCGCCCCTCCTGCCCCTTCCTTTTGCAAGAGCTCCGTGGTGGATCCGGGACGGGCTGCTCAGGTGCGCGTGTGGAAATACGCGGCGCCGCGCTTGGCTGCGCCGTCGACGGTGGCGGTGTAGGCGCCGACCAGCGCGGTCTTGCCATGCGTGACCGAATAGTAGCCATAGACATTGCCGGGGGCGCCATCGCTCGCCTGCAGCTTTTCCGACTGGATCCATCCGCCGCCCTGACGCTCGAATACGTAGGCCGCTCCGCGATAGTTCTCCGCCGCATACGCGCCCACTAGGATCACCTGGCTGTGGATGCTGACGGAGGCGCCGAACAGGTTGATGCTGGCGCCGTCGTGCGCGGTCAGCTTGGACGATTCGGTCCAGCTCGATCCCTTGCGCTGCATCACGTAGGCGGCACCTTGGGAAATGTTGCCGTGGATGGTCGCGCCGGGCGCCCCGATCACCGCGAGGTCGCCATCGATCCACACGGACACGCCGAAATTGGCGCGCGCCTCTCCGTCACTTGCGCTGATCTTGTCGACGAGGGCCCAGGTCCCGCCTTGCTCCTCCGCGGCATAGACGACCCCGCGACCGGGGCTGCCGCCCGAGGACGCGGTCGGGGCGCCGATCAGCGCATGCTTGCCGGCGATTGCGGCCGAGGCGGCGAACGCGCTGGTCGGATCGTCCGCGAGCGGCGTCGCGATCGTCTGCGACTGCGACCACGGCAATTTCGACGCGGCCTGGTGCCGGAACACGTGCAACGCGCGAACGATGCGCTGGCCGGCATGCGAACTTCCTCCGCTGCCGAGCAGCATGGAGTGGTCGTCGAATGCGACGCAGTTGCCGAACGTCTGGAACGCGGCACCTTGGCTGTCGACGAGCTTCTGCACCTGCGTCCAGTCGTCGCCGCTGCGGCGAAACACGTACGCCGCACCCTGCCACATGTTGCCGCCGATCGTGGCGAGCGGCGCGCAAATGACCGCCGTATCGCCACGGATCGCGAGGCTTCGCCCGAAATGGTCACCGGCCATCCCGTCGGCTGCGACGAGTTTGCGAATCTGCAACCAGTGGGTGCCATTGCGCTTGAACACATACACCGCGCCCTGACTCGGCGCGCCATTGACGATCGCGTTGTGGGCGCCGACCAGGGCGTAGTCGCCGTGGACCGCGACTGCTGAACCGAACCACGCTTCGGC
>DAIOWG010000173.1:0-6503 GCA_036758645.1 Dokdonella sp.
AACCCGGGCCTCGGTGCGGCGTCGGCGTACAGCTCGCGGAAGAACTCGCGATCCGACGTGATCGCGTACCGGCGCGAGGCGTCCTGCGCGGAATACGCGAGCGCGGTGATGGCGCTGCCGAAATCGAACGCCTCCTGGGTCGCGCCGATCACGCCAGCCGACAACGCGAGGCGGACCACGTGGTGGCCGCCTCCGGCCATGCTGCCGCCTGCGAGGATCGCACTCTGCGGGGCGACTGGATCCGCGACGATCGGCGGCATCCAGAGCGTGCCCCCGAGCCCGTTGTCGCCGAAGTCCCACAAGCGCAACCCGCCCTGCCCGCCGACCGAAGTCGACGTGTCGACCATCGCGAAACCCGGGTAGACCATCCAGACCGTACCGCCGCCGTCGGTCGAATTGAGGTGCCCGTAGTCGCCGCTGATCGTCTGCACGAAATCGTCGATGCCCCCCGCGGGCGTGAGCGCCTTCTGGTAGCCCTGGTCCTGCGCGCCCGCGAGCACCACGCGCGCGCCACCCGCCTGCGTGTAGCTGGAGTAGTACTGCGAGACGTGCAGGCGATCGAGCGATAGGTTGCGCACGGTCGCCAATGCGTCGGTCGATTCGTACAAGCCGCCATCGGTCGAGACGAACACGCGTTCGACGTTCGCGCCGTCGACCCACGCGTCGACGTCGGGAATGTCCGCGTGCAACTTGAATTCCGGATTGCCGTAATACTCTGCCCAGCCGTTGACGGCGGTCCAGCTGCCCGCGCCATCGGTCGATCGATACAAGTCCACGCCGCCCGCGAACACCAGCGCGGGATCGCGCGTTGAAGACTCCGCCGAATCGGGCCCGAACAGCCCGGTCGGCACCGCGGTGCGCGCCTGCCAGTTCATGCCGCCGTCGAGCGAGCGGAAAACGTCCGTCTGCGAACCATCCGCGCGCGAGCGGAATGCGTAGAGGAACACCTGTCCTCCCTCGACACCGCCGCTGAGCGCGATGCGATCCCCTGCCCCGACCGCCGGTGCGAACGGCACCGTGGAAACCGGAGCCAGCGCGTCGGTGCCGGCGACGACGCGGTTCAGCGCCGAATCGACCAGTACGTAAAGCTCGCTGGAGCCGTAGCGCGGCGAGAACAGCGCGACGCGGTTTCGTTCGCCGACGAAGCCGAGCGAGACGAAGCTCGCGCCGCGGTCGTGCGATGCGAACAGGTGGGTGCGCCACGCGGCCGGCGCAGTGAAGTCGTAGTGGACACGTGCGAGGTAGACGTCGTCGCCTGCTGCGTCACGCACGGCCATGCCCGTCGTGTACCAGGGATTCGCGAGCCCGTCTCCGGCCGCGGCGGTGAAGCTGGTTCCGCCGTTGTCGGTGCGGTACACGCCGGTCGGTGAATCGCTCGCGACCAGCAGGCGCTCGTTCGGCCCGTCGACGAGCCGTTCGAGGAATCCGTCGGACACGAAACTCGCGCTGTCGTTGAGGCTGCTCCACGCCAGCGTGGTGCGGTCCGCGCGCCACAGGTTTCCGCCTTGCGACAGTGCGGTGATGCGATCGTTCGCGGCGTCGTAGATCGCACCGGTCATGCGGCCGGCCTGGTTGCTGCTGCCGCGCTCGCGCCAGGTCCCGTCGACCGCGCGCGTGCGGACGCGATCGAAAGTCCCTGCCCCCGTGGCGATCGCGACCTCGCGGCGCATTTGCACCGATTCGATGCGCCGAGCCCGCCAGGCGGCATCCTGCGCGCGCCAATCGAGGCCGGGCGCGTGGCGGTGCAGCGATTCGATCCAGGCCTCGCGCCGCTGCTTGAAATCGGGATCGCGTTCGCCCGGTCCGCCGTCGGTCGGCTGGGGCACGAATGCGGACGGTCGCGGCCACGCAGTCCAGGCCGTCGCGATCGTCAATGCGACCACGACCATCCCGCCCCACCATGCAGGCGTGTGCTTCATCCGACTCTCCCCGCCGAATCAGTCCCCGGATGGACCCAAGGATAGGGCACATGACCGGCGCGCGCATTGATGGCCCGGCCGCATCCGACTACGCTGCGGTCCTCGGCCTTCCCCCTTTTCCCGGATGCCTGCCCATGAACGCCGTCCCCGCCCGCACCAGCACGCTCGCGATCGTCAGTCTCGTCGCGGGCATCCTCGCGTGGACCGCACTGCCGTTCGTCGGCGCGCTCGTCGCGGTGATCTGCGGTCACCTCGCGCGTGGCGAGATTCGTGCGGCGATGCATGGCACCGTCGAAGGCGACGGCATGGCGGTGGCCGGGCTCGTGCTCGGATGGCTGCAATTGGTACTGATCGTCGCGGGCTTCTTCGTCGTGTTCGCGTTCCTCGGCGGGATTGCGTTCCTCGCGAACGTGTTCGGCTGACCCGCAGGGTCGACGCGCGGCCAGGTACCGCGCGGGGCGGCCGGCGCACGCGCGTCCGGGCCGGGTAAAATGGGGCATGTATCCCTTCGCCCGCCACCTGCTGTTCTGCCTTGACGCCGAACGCGCGCACGACCTCACGCTCGCCGCGCTCGAGGCGGCCTGGCGCACCGGCCTCGATCCGCTCGTCGCGTCGAAGCCGAGGCCGCTTCCGGTCGAGGTGTTCGGACTGCGCTTCGAGAACCCGGTCGGCCTCGCGGCCGGCCTCGACAAGAACGGCGCGCACATCGATGCACTGGCCGCGCTCGGCTTCGGCTTCATCGAGGTCGGCACCACCACGCCACGACCGCAGTCCGGCAATCCGAAACCGCGCATGTTCCGCCTGCCACGGCACCAGGCGGTGATCAACCGCCTCGGTTTCAACAACATGGGCGTCGACGCGCTGGTGCGCAACGTCGAACGCGCGCGCTACGGCGGCGTGCTCGGCATCAACATCGGGCGCAACAAGGACACGCCGAACGAGCGCGCGACCGACGACTACCTGGCGTGCCTCGAGCGGGTATACCCGCGCGCGAGCTACGTGACGGTGAACATCTCCTCGCCCAATACACAGGGCCTGCGCGACCTGCAAGAAGAGGACACGCTGCGGCGGTTCGTGGGCACCCTGCGCGAAGCACAGGAACGGCTCTCGGCGCGCCATGGCCAGCGCAAGCCGATGCTGCTCAAGATCGCGCCCGATCTTTCCGAAGTCGAACTCGACGCGATCGCGGCCGTGCTCGATGACGCGCGCATCGACGGCGTGATCTGCACCAACACCACGATCGACCGCAGCCTCGTCGCCGGGGATCGCGCGGCGGGCGAAGCGGGCGGCCTTTCCGGCGCGCCGCTCTACGCGCGCTCCACCGCGGTGTTGCGCGGCATGCAGGCGCGGCTCGGCGGCCGCGTTCCGCTCGTCGGCGTCGGCGGCATCACGAGAGGCCTCGACGCAGTCGGAAAGTTCGACGCGGGTGCGTCGCTCGTGCAGTTCTATACCGGCATGGTCTATCGCGGACCCGCACTGGTCGGCGACTGCGTCGACGCGTTGCGCGAGCGACTCGCATGAGCGCGACCGCCACCGGCGACGGTTACACGATCGTCGAGAACGCCTCGCTGCAGGGTCGCAACACGTTCCGCGTGCCCGCGCGCGCGGCGATGCTCGTCGACGTGCGCAAGCCCGCGGCCCTGGCCGAGCTCTCGGGCTACGCGATGCTGAAATCCGCGCCGCTGCTCGTGCTCGGCGCGGGCAGCAACATCCTGTTCACGCGGGACTGGCCGGGCGTGGTGCTGTCGATGACCGCGCACTCGATCGAAGTGCTCGAAGACGACGGCCGGCATGCGCGCATCCGCGCCGAAGCAGGCGCGAACTGGAACGACCTCGTGCAGTGGTCGCTCGCACGAGGCTTCGCGGGGCTCGAGAACCTCGTGCTGATCCCGGGGACGGTCGGGGCGGCGCCGATCCAGAACATCGGTGCCTATGGCGTCGAAGTCGGCGAGTTCATCGCCGGCGTCGAAGCCTGGGACCTGGTCGAATCGCGAGGTGTCCGCATCGAAGGCAGCGACTGCGGCTTCGGCTATCGAGATTCGCGTTTCAAGCGCACGCCAGACCGTCACATCGTGACCGCGGTCGAGTTCGTGCTGCCACGGACGCATGCACCGCGCCTCGACTATGCAGGCGTGCGCGACGAACTCGCCGCACTCGGCGCGAGCGGGACGCCGCGACCCTCCGAGGTGGCCGAGGCGATCTCGCGGCTGCGCATGCGCAAGCTTCCCAATCCCGCGCTCGTCGGAAACGCAGGCAGCTTCTTCAAGAATCCGGTCGTGGCGTCGACGGTCGCGGCGGCATTGCAGGGCGAGCATGCCGCGTTGCCCGCGTGGCCCGCAGGCGAAGGCCATTCCAAATTGTCCGCCGCATGGCTGATCGAGGCCTGTGGATTCAAGGGTCTTCGCGAAGGCGACGCGGGTGTATCCGAACGCCATGCACTGGTGCTGGTCAACCACGGCGACGCGACCGGCGCCCAGCTGTGGGCACTGGCACGGCGTGTGCGCGATGGCGTGCATGCACGCTTCGGCGTCGAACTCGAGCCCGAACCGATCGTCCTCTGACGACTCGAGGAGTCACCCGTTCGGCGCACGCGGTCACAGCACTGGCGCGGCTTCCATGAATAATCGCGGGATCGCCGCCAAGCCGCGGCTCGAATCGACGGATGGGCCCTCCATGACCGCAGCCAATGCGCAAGCCGCCTTCATCGCCTCGCGCCGACGCCTGTTCGGCGGCCTGCTCGCAAGCGCGGGACTCGCCGATCTCGACCCCGGCCTCGCCCGTCGACGCCCGGGCCGCAGCGGCCTGCAGGACCTCGAGCTGCCGCAGAGCCCGTCCGCGCTGACGTATCCGCCGCCCGCGGTGCGCTGGCTCACGCGCGCGACGCACGGCTACACGCAGCCCGATCTCGCCGCGTTCAACGCGCTCGGAGCCTCCGATGACGCGCGCTGGGCGGCCTGGGTGGACCAGCAGCTCGATCCGTCCTCGATCGTCGATTCGGCCTGCGACACGCGCATTGCTGCGGCCGGCTTCACCACGCTCGCCAAGACCCTGCCCCAGCTCTGGGCCGACCACCGTTCGGTCACGAACAACTATTTCCTGCGCATGCTGCCGGTCTCCGAAACCGAATGCGCGACGCTGATCCGGCAGACCTACAGCAAGCGCCAGTTGTACGAGATCATGGTCGGCTTCTGGCACGACCATTTCAGCGTGTTCGGCTGGGACTACGATGGCGGGCCGGTGTTCCCGCACTACGACCGCGACGTGATCCGTCCGAACGCGCTCGGCAATTTCCGCACGATGCTCGAAGCGGTCGCGAAGTCGACCACGATGATGTACTACCTCGACCTCTACGCATCGACGAACCAGGGACCCAACGAGAACTACGCGCGCGAGTTGCTCGAACTCCACACGCTCGGCGTGGAGAACTACGCGGGCGTGTTGCTGCCGGACGATCCTTCGCTGCCGATCGGGCCCAGCGGCGACGGACAACCGGTGCGCCTCAAGTACGTCGACAACGACGTCTACGAAGCCGCGCGCGCGCTGACCGGCTGGACCGTGAAGAACGGACACTGGGAATATCCGGCCGACAACGACGGCACCTACGTCTACCGTCTCGACTGGCACGACCGCTTCAACAAGTATTTCCTCAATCGCTATTTCCCGCAGAGCCAGACCGACAATGGCGCCGACGGACGCAAGGTGTTCGACATCCTGAGCGCGCACCCGGGCACCGCGCGCTTCGTCTCGCGCAAGCTGTGCCGCCGCTTCGTCGGCGACAGCCCCGATTCCGTGCTCGTCGACGAGGTCGCCGAGCGGTTCATCGACGCGCGCGCCGATGCGGACCAGATCGCGCAATGCATCGGCGTCATCCTCACATCGGCGGAGTTCAAGCAGAGCTGGGGCACCAAGATGAAGCGCCCTGCGATGGCCGCGGCCAGCGCGCTGCGCGGGCTCGCGGCGGACTTCACGCCGAAGCCCGACAACAGCGCGAGCTGGACCACGACCGAAGAATTCCACTACCGCGTGCAGGCCACCGGCAACCGCATGTTCTACTGGCCGACGCCGGATGGGTATCCCGACGTCGAACGGGCGTGGTCCGGGAGCAGCGCGCTCGGCATGACCTTTCGCATGCTGGCGCGCATCCCCGAGATGCATGCGACCAACGGCGACAACGCGTCGCCGTTCCTCGCCGACGTGCAGGCACAGACGCTGGCCGCGTTCCCGGATGCGGCGCAGCGAACTGCGGCCAACATGGTCGGCTACTGGTGCGACCGCCTGTACGGGTATCGACCGGATCCGACGCGCGCGACCGTGGTCGACTTCCTGCGCCAGAACGCCGCGGCCAGCGCGCCGCTCGACATCGTGACCGACAACGGCAACGACCATACCGGCACCTGGAACATGAACGATCTCTCGCGCCACTACACGATCGCGCGTTTGCGCACGGCGGTCGCCCTGCTGCTGTGCAGCCCCGAATTCCTGCGCCGCTGAGGACACACCGATGACGACGTTCGATCGACGCGTATTCCTCAAGGGCTGCGGCGCCGCCGCGCTGACCGCGGGCGTCGGCAGCCGCGCGATGGC
>DAIOWG010000174.1:0-5312 GCA_036758645.1 Dokdonella sp.
GTGGACCGGACGGCTGGCATGCGCGCGAAGGCTGGATCCGTCGTGGCGCGCATGCGGTGTTCGAGCTCGCGCGCTCCCCGATGCCGGGCGCGCACAACGCGCTCAACGCCTGCGCCGCGCTCGCGACGCTCGAAGCGGCGGGCATGGATGCGATCGCGGCCGCCCCCGCGATCGCGACCTTCCATCCGTTGCCGCATCGCCTGCAACCACTCGGCGAGCGCGACGGCCTGCACTGGATCGACGACAGCATCGCGACGACGCCGCAGGCGACGCTCGAGGCACTCGCGAGCCTGCGCGGACGCGAGACCTGCGTGCTGGTCGGCGGTTACGAGCGCGGCCTCGACTGGACGACGTTCGCGCGCGAACTCGGCGAGCATCCGCCGCATGCGGTCGTCACGATGGGTGCGAACGGCGAACGGATCGCGCAGGTGTTGCGCGAGCGCGGCGGCCATTACCGACTCGCGTCGGTCGGCACGCTCGCCGAGGCGGTCACGCGTGCGCGCAAGCTGGTACCGGCAGGCGGCGTGGTGCTGCTGTCGCCCGGTGCACCGAGCTTCGACCAGTTCCGCGACTACGCCGAGCGCGGCTGCGCGTTCGCGCATCTCGCGGGTTTCGATCCCGCGACGATCGGCGTGATCGAGGGCCTCGGCATCGCCTGAACCAACGATCGAGGGCGCGCCGAGCGCCCGGGCCGGTCACGTGAACGCAGCAGCCCGCAGCGATGCCCCGCTCCCGTAGGCTGGGCGCGCGCAGCGCGGCCGGCGCTTTCGCACGGATGAAGCATCGAGCCGGCCGACCTTTGGTCGTCCAGCCTACATCGCGAGGTCGCCGGCGCATTTCGCACGCATGCAGCATCGAGCCGGCCGACCTTCGGTCGTCCAGCCTACGTCACCGGCGGCGGGCGCTCTTCGCAAGGACGCCAACGAGCCGACCGACCAAGGGTCGGTCGGCTCGCGCACACCCATCAGTCGACGTCGTCGAAGCCGTCCGCGAACAGCGCGTCGTTCTCGTAGAAGTACGCCGAACCCTGGAACTGGCTGATCGCGCCGTCGGCATCCGCGCCGATCAGCGCGGTGGGACCGTCGATCGACACGTGCCAGCCGAACGAATCACCGTCGCTGCCTAGGCTGCCCGCGAGGTCCTGACGATGGGTCCAGCCGCCGGCGCCCGGCGCGTAGACACCGACGCTGCCTTGCACGGGCGGCGGCGGCTCGCCGCCGGGTTCGTCGTTGTTGCTCCACATGCCGACGAGCGCGATGCCGCCGGAGATGGCGACCGACTGGCCATGCTGATCGAACGCGGCGCCGCCTTCGCGCACGAACTTGTGCGCTTGGGCGAACGCCGAACCGTCGTCGGCGAACAGGTAGGCCGCGCCCTGGTGCGTGTTCCCGCCGATCACGGCGGCGGGTGCGCCGACCAGCAGGTGGCCGCCGTCGACATCGATCGAGAACCCGAACTGGTCACCGCCGGTGCCATCCGCCGCTTCGAGCACCTGCACCTCGGAAAGGACGCCGCCGGCATTCGCGAACACGTAGACCGCGCCGACCGGATACTCGCCGCTGCTCGAGAAGTCCGCGCCCGGTGCGCCGACGAACACGCGCTGCGCGTCGGCTGCGACCGCATTGCCGAAGTAGCGATCGTCGAACGGCGCGCCGTTGCTGGCTTGCACGAGCTGGGTATGGGTCCAGCTTCCGCCGACGAGGTTGTAGACGTGCGCGGCGCCGCGGCTGCCTTCGACCGAGCGGTTGTAGGAACCCTCGCCGACGACAAGCGTTTCGCCCGAGAACGCGACGTGTCCGCCGAAGCCGGTCACTGCGATCGGGATCGGTGGCTCCAGCAGCTGCACCTCGACCCAGTCGCCCGCGACATCGCGCTCGAACACGTAGACGCCGCCGGCCGGGCCGGCCATCGGATTGAACACGTCGGGCGCGCCGACC
The DNA here is from genome assembly GCA_036758645.1 of Dokdonella sp. Classification (GTDB taxonomy): domain Bacteria; phylum Pseudomonadota; class Gammaproteobacteria; order Xanthomonadales; family Rhodanobacteraceae; genus Dokdonella_A. Next base: position 1,938 of record DAIOWG010000174.1, read on the forward strand.
GCGAGGTACTCGCCGGTCGCGGACAGCGCGATCGACCAGCCGAAGAAGTCCGACCAGTTCGGTGGCGTGCCGACGGGTGGCGTGCCGGTGATGCGCTGCACCTCGCCCCAGGTTCCGCCGCTGCGCTCGTGCACGTAGACCGCGCCCGGGCGTGCGAGCGGCGCGGGGCCGCTGATGAACGCGAGGTCGCCCGCGACCAGCGTGCGGAAGCCGAACAGGTCGCCGCTCGCGCCGTCGCTGGCGAGCACCTGCTGCTCGATCCAGCCGAGCGGTGCGCCGAGCAGCGACAGGATCGAAGAATCGGAGGCCTCGCGCAGGTGCGGGGCGCGGACGGCGTCGCTCGCGTAGCGCGCGCTCCAGTCCTGTGCGGCGGCTGGCACGGCGGCCAGCGATCCCGCCAGCAAGGGCAGGCCGAGGGCGAAGGCGCGGATCAAGTGGGTCATGGTCATGCGATTCCGTGGTTGGCCGGGGAGTCGCGCAACGCCACCGAGCCGGCGCGCATGAACGAGCGGAACGCCGTCCCCGAACGCCGTTCCGTCCTGGAGTATCCGGCCCGGCACGCGGCGACGCGCTACAAACCCGTGATGATCCTGTTTGCAAACCCCTGCTGAATCATTCGGTCGATGCGCCGCGCATGCGCCGCGGGCTGCGGCGCGCCTCGGTCTATGATGGCGCCCGCCCGCGGCGCGACCGAGCGACCGCGGATCCAGGGCCAGCGGAGGATCGATGATGCCGGTGCGACGTTCATGGTTCACGCGTTTCGCGAACGCCGCTTCGCGCGCGACCGGCCGGCCGCTGACGTTCCTGCTCGCGCTGGCGGTGGTGCTGACCTGGGCGATCACCGGGCCCGTGTTCGGGTTCAGCGATACCTGGCAGCTCGTGATCAACACCGGCACCACGATCGTGACCTTCCTGATGGTGTTCCTGATCCAGAACACCCAGAACCGCGATGCCGAGGCGATGCACGTCAAGCTCGACGAGCTGATCCGCGCGATGCAGGGTGCGCACAACGCACTGCTGGACCTCGAGGAACTCGACGACCGCCTGCTCGACGAGACGCGCGCACGCTACCGGCGCCTCGCGCAGAAGGCGCGCGACGACATCGGGCGTGGCGGCCGCGACGTCGGTTGCGAAGAGGTCGAGATGCCAGAGGACGACGGCCAGTCGCGCGGCTAGAGCGTGCGGTCGACCGCGTAGTCGGCGAGCAGCGCGAGCGCATCGCGCGTGGGCGATGGCGCAAGGTCCGCGAGCGCGTCGCGCGCTCGGTCCGCGTACGCATGCGCGCGATCGCGCGAGGCGGCGAGCGCATCGGTGTCGCGGATCGCTTCAAGCACCTGTTCGAGCGCGTCGCGGCCACCCGCGCGGATCGCTTCGCGCAGCATCGTCGCCTGCGCCGGCGCGCTGCGCGTGATCGCGATGATCAGCGGCAACGTCGGCTTGCCTTCTGCGAGGTCGTCGCCGACGTTCTTGCCGAGCGTGCCGGCGTCGGAGGCGTAATCGAGCACGTCGTCGGCGATCTGGAACGCGAGGCCGAGCTCGAGCCCGTAGCAGGCGAGCGCCTCCTCCTGCGCCGCGGGCAGGCGCGCGAGCACCGCGCCGAGGCGTGTCGCGGCCGAGAACAGCACCGCGGTCTTGCGCTCGATCACGTCGAGGTAGGCCTGCTCGTGCGTATCCGGGTTGCCGATGTTGAGCAGTTGCAGCACTTCGCCCTCGGCGATCCGGTTGGTGGTGTCGGCGAGGATGCGCATCACGCGCATGCTGTCGAGCTCGACCATCATCTGGAACGAACGCGAATAGAGGAAGTCGCCGACCAGCACGCTGGCCGCGTTGCCCCAGACCGCGTTCGCGGTACGCCGGCCGCGGCGCAGGTCCGATTCATCGACGACGTCGTCGTGGAGCAGGGTCGAGGTGTGGATGAACTCGATCAGTGCCGCGAGCTGCACGTGGTCGCGGCCTTCGTAACCGGCTGCGCGCGCGGCAAGCAGGTGCAGCATCGGTCGCAGCCGCTTGCCGCCGCTGCCGACGATGTATTCGGCGACCTGGTTGACCAGCACCACGTCGGAGGCGAGGCGTGCGCGGATCAGCGCATCGACCGCGGCCATGTCGGCGGCGACGAAGGCCTGCACACCGGCGAAACCGGTGGCGGCGCCGGCGGAGGAGGTGGCGTCTGGGCTCAAGGAAGAGGGCGTCCGGATGGCAGGCCGCGAGTATAGCGGGGGAGCCACGCCGGACCCGATCGAGGGTTGCGGGGCGACCGCCATCCTGGCTCGGCGCACGTCGATGAATGCCCGGCAGACACTCATCGCGGCCGAAGCCGGATCCGGAGCTTTCGCCTTCAACGGTCCGAACGCATCGGTCGCGGCACTCGCCGCGACGACGGGTGGAGCGATGCACGGAATTGCCCTCCGCTCCGGATGTCGTCGCCACGCGGATGGCCGATCTCGATCCACCTACACGCGATGCCGCCCGCGGACTACATGCGCCACGGCTCCGTGCGGACCGGCCGGCCGGGTCGCGATGCTATGATTTCTCCCTCGGCAACACTCAGCAAGGAACGGCACGCCATGGCACGCGGCATCAACAAGGTCATCCTCGTCGGCAACCTCGGCAACGATCCGGAAATGAAGTACACCGCCGGCGGCATGGCCATCTGCACGTTGAGCCTCGCCACCACCAGCGTGCGCAAGGACAAGGACGGCCAGCAGATCGAGAAGACCGAATGGCATCGCGTCAAGCTGTTCGGCAAGCTCGGCGAGATCGCGGGCGAGTACCTCAAGAAGGGTCGCCAGGTCTACATCGAAGGCTCGATCCGCTACGACAAGTTCACCGGCCAGGACGGCGTCGAGAAATACTTCACCGACATCGTCGCCGACGAGATGCAGATGCTCGGCGGTGGCGGCAGCGAAGGGGGTGGTGGAAGTGGCGGTGGCGGATACAGCCGCGACCGTGGCGGCGAGCGTTCGGAGCGCGGCGCATCGCGTCCGCAGCAGGCGCAGCGCCAGGCGCCGCCGCAATCCGACACCTTCGACGACGACGACATTCCGTTCTGACCGCGGCGCACGGGCTCACGCCCTGAGCGCGATGCGCGGGAATCCGCATTCGACCGTACAGACCGTGTCCTGCGCGCGCTGTAGGAGCGCACCCTGTGCGCGATTGCCGGAATCCGGAATCCCACGAACGACCGGTGTCATGCGCGGATCGCCCACAGGGTGGGCTCCTACGGCATGGCCCACAGGGTGGGGTCCGGCACCGCAATTTTCGTAGGAGCGCACCCTGTGCGCGATCGCGGAAATCCGAAATCGCGCTAACGACCGGTTTCCTGCGCGGATCGCCCACAGGGTGGGCTCCTACGGCATGGCCCACAGGGTGGGGTCC
>DAIOWG010000174.1:5412-6501 GCA_036758645.1 Dokdonella sp.
GGCACCGCAATCTTCGTAGGAGCGCACCCTGTGCGCGATCCGCGTCAATCGGCGACCGTGCGCGGAAACGTCAGAGCGGTCCTCCGCCGAACTTGTGCGTGTACTGCAGGTGCAGCGTGCGACCGACGGCGTCGAACCACGAGATGTCGTAGTACGGATACGAGGTGTAGGTCGGATCGCGCGGCGGCATCTTGTCGAACAGGTTCGTGACCGCGAACGAGAGCCGCGCGTGGTCGCTGAAGCGGTACTGCATCGAGGCATTGTAGCGATAGGTCGCGGGGATCGTCGGGCCCGGGTCGCCGTCTTCCCACACCTGGTCGTAGGACCATCCGTTCGGCAGGCGCCCGAGGCGCTGGCCGTGCAGCGTCGCCGACCACGCATCCAGCTCCCAGGTCACGCTGGCGCTGGTCTTGGTGCGCGGGATGTCGAAACCGCTGTTGACCGCGAACTGGTCCTCGACGCGATCGCCGCGGTACTGCTGGAAGTCGTGCTTGTCGACCCAGGTGTGGTTGGCCGACAGCGTGAAGCGACCGATGCCGGTGTCGAAACCGTAGCGCGCGGCGACGTCGATGCCACTGGTGGTTTCGCGTGCGACGTTGATCGGGTTGACGTAGATCCCGTACAGCGAGCCGTTGCTGCTGCGCGCGATGCGCGCGAGCGCGTCGACGCAGGTCGGCGAGGTGATGTCGAGGTCGCCGAGGCGACACGAGGCCTCGTCGCGCAGGATCGCGTCGACGCTCATGTCCTGCACCTGGTCGCGCATGTCGATGTCGAACCAGTCGGCCGACAGGTCCAGGCCCTCGAGTGGCGACCATACGAAGCCCGCGGTCCACGAGGTGCTGGTCTCGGGGTCGAGCTTGCGGTTGCCTTCGCGCGTGCGGATCAAACCTTCCGAGTAGTCCTCGCAGTCCTCGGCTTCCTCGAGCAGGCAGTTGTAGTAGTCGATGCCCGAGGTTTCGTCATTGCCGATGCCGGCGTAGACATAGTGCAGGTCGGGCGCGCGGAACGCGGTGCCGTAGGAGCCCCGCACGAGGAGGGTCTCGATCGGGCGCCACTCGAGGCCGCTGCTCCAGGTCGCCTTGCCGACGC
>DAIOWG010000175.1:0-6453 GCA_036758645.1 Dokdonella sp.
CTCAATCAACTCGCCGAGAGATTGGAAGGCGTGTGAAATTGTTTCCATAGGTGCCTAACTACAAGTAGACCCCGGATCCGGGGTGTTGCTCGGCATCGTTCATGATGCGACGGGCGACGTCAAGCGGAATTCCTACACCCGATCAATGACTTCGCCGACGCGGAGCGGCTGCGCGTGGATGCACGCTGGCGTGCAACACTCCGGAAGCGGGGCGGTATGAGTTACCACGACGAAAGTGCGGGTGTAACAGGGACGGCCGCGAGCACGCGGCAACCCAGACTTTTCGACGAAGTTCGCCGCCACATGCGGCTCAGGCACTACAGTTTGAGGACCGAACGCGCGTATCTGGGATGGATCCGTCGGTTCATCTTGGCCAATGGCCTGCGACATCCACGTGAACTCGGCGGCGCCGAGGTGGAAGGCTTCCTCAGCGCACTCGCGGTCGAGAGGGAGGTGGCTCCGGGGACTCAGAACCAGGCGCTGTCGGCGCTGCTTTTCCTGTATCGGCGAGTGCTCGGCGTTGAACTGCCGTGGATGGAAGGGATGACTCGCGCGAAGCGGCCGCGCCGCATTCCGACCGTGCTGTCGCAGGACGAAGTGCATCGCCTGCTCGCCTCGATGGAGGGCCGACCCTGGTTGCTGGCCAGCCTGCTCTACGGTACCGGGATGCGTTTGATGGAGTGTCTGCGGTTGCGCGTGAAGGATGTCGACTTCTCGCGCGCGGAAATCACCGTGCGTGATGGCAAGGGCGGCAAGGACCGTCGGACGATGCTGCCGCGGTGCCTCGTCGAGCCGTTGCAGCGCGAGATCGAGCGCGCGCGCATGCTGCACGAGCGTGACGTCGCGGCGGGGTTCGGCGAGGCGAAGTTGCCGCATGCGTTGGCGCGCAAGTACCGATCCGCTGCGAAGGACTTTGGCTGGCAGTTCGTATTCCCTTCCGTCCAGCGCTCGCGCGATCCGCTGGATGGACGCGAGCGGCGCCACCATTTCGATGATGCCGTGTTGTCGCGCGCGCTCAAGTCCGCTCGCATGCGCGCGGGCATCGCGAAGCCCTTGAGTGCGCATACGTTGCGCCACAGTTTTGCGACGCACCTGCTCGAGGCCGGCTACGACCTGCGCACGATCCAGGAGTTGCTCGGCCACAAGGACGTCGCGACGACGCAGATCTACACCCATGTGCTCAACCGAGGTGGACACGCGGTGCTGAGCCCGCTGGACCGTTGAGGCGTACGCGGTTTTGTACGTGCCTCGATCAACGGGCCTGCGGACACTTCCGATCAAGGCGCGTGGTTTCGAGCGCCGGCCGCGCTGCGCGCGTCCAGCCTACGGGGTGCGTTGCGGGTGACGTGCCTCGCGCGCCCGCAGGTCGGCGAGTTCGATGAGTTCGCGCTTTCGCACGCTGCCTTTGCGCGCGACGAGCTGGCAGGCGTAGCCATCGAACGGCGGAAGGCCCGGGAAGCGGATGGCCAGTGTCGCATCGCCGTTGCCGGTTTCGCGCCAGGCGGGTTGCGGCAGCGTGGCATCGGCCTCGAGCGCGGCGGATTCCACGTACCCCATGCTGTCGCCTTCGACGATCGCGCGGCAGAACGCGGAAGCCTTGTCGCGCAGGTAGAAGTCGGACACGGCTGCCGCGGCGAACCAGCCGAAAACGAGGAACAGCGCGTAGCACGCAATGCGGATCGTCCAGGTCGCCCGCGAACCGATCGTCTTCATGGAACTCCATCGATGACGCGTGGCCGGCGCGAACCGCGCGAATGGTAGCGCGAGTTGCGGTGCCGGGGAGGATCGCGGCTCAATCGATCAGGCCCGCGGCGTGCAGGTACTCCAGCACCAGTCGAGCGGTCTGCGAGCAGGGATCGCGGTCGCGATGGCTCACCCAGGCGATTTCCTCGATTTCGGCCGAGGGCGTGGGTTCGCCGTCGAGACGCGCGAACCAGCCATGCGAGCGCACGAGTGTCCCGTCGCCATGGCCGTCGGCCCGTGCGGTGAACTCCGCGGCGTGGATGAGCGAACCCGGCACGAGTTCGACCGCAAGCTCCTCGCGGATCTCACGCGCCAGCGCGGCCTCGTCGGACTCGTCGGGTTCGCGCTTGCCACCGGGCAGGTACCACGCGCTCCGCCCGCGTGAACGCGCGAGCAGCACACGGCGATCGCGCACGCAGAGCAGCGCGACCTTGTCGATGATGGTCGTCATGCCGTCTGCACGCGGCGAAACGTGAGGTTGATGCGCGGTTCGGTGACGCGCGTGCGCCGCGGCAACGCGTGCTGGTACAGGCGCTGCGTCGCGCCGGACATCACGAGCAGGCTGCCGTGTGCGAGCTCGATCGAGATGGCGGGAGCGCGGGTCGCGCGTGATCGCAGGCGGAACGTGCGCTCGGCGCCGAAGCTCAGCGATGCGATCACGGGTTCGGGGCCGAGCTCGGGCTCGTCGTCGCTGTGCCAGCCCATCGCATCGCGCCCGTTGCGGTAGAGGTTTGCGAGCACGCTGTTGAAGCGAAGGCCAAGTCGCGCTTCGAGTTCGTCGCGCAGCGCGGCCGTCGTGGTGGTCCACGGCTTCGGCACGAATCGCGTGCGCGAGTAGGTGTAGATCGCATCCGCGTCGCCGATCCAGCATGAGAGGCGCGGCGCCGCGACTTCGCGGCCGAACAGGGTGAGGTGCTGCGATTCCCACGGAAGTTCGTCGAGCAATGCGGCGAGGATCGCATCGGCTCGGGCGGCGGGCCACGCAGACGCGTCGTAGCGCAGGTCAGCGCCGGGGAGGTCGATTCCAATCATGCGGGCGCACCATGTTGCGTAGGGTGCCATGCTATCGAAGGGCTGCAGCACACGCGTGCGCGCTGACCCAAACGCTCGCAGGCCGCGGCGTCGAAGAACGCGCGCGCGATGCCCGCGCAAGGCTGGTTCTTCGACTCCGGCCTTCGGCCTGCGCTCACGCGAACGGAATGGGCTGGCAGTCGGCTTTGAGCGAACGGACCGGAATACGGTTTACACCGGCGTGACCGGATACGCCGGCGCCGCATCGAGCGTGGCCGCGCAGATTGCCGCGAGTTCGAGCAGGCGCAGGTCCGCGCCGGGGCGGCCGACGAGTTGCAGGCCGACCGGCAGTCCATCGGGCAACCGGCCCATCGGCAGGCTCACGGCGGGGCAGCCCGCGAGGTTCGCGAACGCGGTGAGGTCGGCATCGTTCGCGCGTTCGCGCTCCGACAGCGGATACGCGCCGTGCGCAACCGTCGGCAGCACGAGCACGTCGATGTCCTCGAACACGCGTCGCGCCTTCAGCAGCGTGTCGTCGAGCACGCGGTCCGCCGCGGCGTAGTCGACCGCGGATTTGCCCTTCGCGAAGTCGAGCATCGAACGCAGGCGCGGCGACACGGGATGTGCGTCGTCGGCGAGGTCGTCGGCGAGTTCGACCCCGAGTTCGCTCTCCATCACGAGCAGCGCTGCGCGACGCGTGCGCCCGAGGTCATGGTCGGAGAAGTCCACCTCGGCGCGCTGGCCCAATGCGCTGTCGATGCGCGCGACGGCCGCATCGAAGACCACGCGCACCTCGGGCGCCACACCGAGCACGCCGAGGTCGCGGGCGAACGCGCTGCGCAAGCGGCCAGGTTCCCAGTCCGGCGTCGCCAACGGCACGCGCCGGCGACGCGAGCGTGGATCGGCGGGATCGTGCGCGTCGAGCACCTGCACGACGATCGCGAGGTCCTCGACCGTGCGTGCGATCAGGCCGACGCTGTCGAGGCGCCGCGCGGCGCGCACCATGCCGCGCGTCGAGATTTCCCCGTTCGTCGGCTTCAGCGCGAATACGCCGCAGTGGCTGGCAGGAATGCGCACGGATCCGAGCGTGTCGCTGCCGAGCGCGAAACTGCATAGCCCCGCGGCGACGGCCGCAGCCGAACCGCCCGACGATCCGCCCGCGGTGTACCCGCGTCGCAGCGGGTTCTGCACCGCGCCGTAGTGCGGGTTGTTCGAGGTGGTGCCGAGCACGCCCTCGTCGAGGTTGGTCTTGCCGAGGATGACCGCCCCGGCCGCGCGCAGGCGAGCCACCGCGCTCGCGTCCTGGCTCGCGATTCGCGCACGGCGCCCCGGAAGTCCGGCGCTGGTCGGCAGCCCGGCGACATCGAAGTTGTCCTTGATCGCGACCGCGAGCCCGTCGAGTCGGCCGATCGCCCGACCGCCCGCGCGGCGCGCGTCGCTGGCCGCGGCCTGCGCGGGTGCCCCGTCGTCGAGCGCGAGGAATGCGCCGAGGTCGCGATGCGTGCGAGTGATCGCGTCGCGGTAGCTCGCTGCGAGGCGCACGGCGTCGAGCTTGCCCTCGGCGAGCCAATGCAGTTGCTGGAACGCGGCTGCACCGCGCACTTCGGTATCGTTGGCGAGATCGGTCATCGCGGGCCGCGTCCGTGGTCGGACGCCGATTATGCCCGCCTCGCCCGCTTCGCCACCACGCGCGGTCGGCCTGCGTTCATCACTGCGGGCCGGTTTGCCGTGTCGCCGCCGAACCTCGACAATGACCCGATTGCACGCGAGCGAGCCGGAGCCAGCCCAATGAGCGAACGCGACATCATGGAATACGACGTGGTCGTGGTCGGCGCAGGGCCGGCCGGACTTGCGTTCGCGATCCGGCTCAAGCAGCTCGATCCGGCCCTGGGTGTGTGCGTGATCGAGAAGGCGTCGACGATCGGCGCGCAGATCCTGTCCGGCGCGGTGATCGAGCCCGAACCGCTCGACGAGCTCCTTCCCGGATGGCGCGCGAATCCGCCGCCTGTCTGTGTCCCGGTGACGAAGGACGAGTTCTGGATGCTGCGCGACGCGACGCGCGCGGTGAAGTCGCCGCTGACGCCACCGCAGCAGCAGAACCACGGCAATTTCATCGTCTCGCTCGGTGCGTTGTGCGCATGGCTCGCGCCGCAGGCCGAGGCGCTCGGCGTCGAGATCTATCCGGGCTTCGCGGCCGCGGAAACGCTGTTCGACGAGGCCGGAGCGGTCTGCGGCGTGCGCATCGGCGACATGGGCGTCGCGCGCGATGGCAGCCACAAGCCCGGCTACACCCAGGGCATCGACATCCGCGCGAAGACCACCGTGCTCGCGGAAGGTTGCCGAGGTTCGCTGACCAAGCAACTGATCGCGAAGTACGCGCTCGACAAGGACAGCGACCCGCAGTGCTACGGCATCGGGCTCAAGGAGCTCTGGCAGCTTCCGCCCGGGCGAGCCGAAGCCGGCAAGGTCATGCACACGATCGGGTGGCCGCTCGACACGCGCACCTACGGCGGCAGCTTCATCTACCAGCTCGACAAGGATCGCATCGCGATCGGGTTCGTGGCGGGACTCGACTACGCCGATCCGCTGTTCCGTCCGTGGGAAGCGTTCCAGCAGATGAAGAACCACGCGATGATCAAGCCGCTGCTGGAGGGCGGCAGCATCGTGTCGGCCGGTGCGCGCGCGCTGATCGAGGGCGGCTGGCAATCGCTGCCGAAGGTCGAGATGCCCGGCGCGCTGCTGATCGGCGACGCGGCGGGCCTGCTCAATCTTCCGAAGATCAAGGGCACCCACCAGGCGCTGCGCTCGGGCATGCTCGCGGCCGAACACCTCGCCGAACACCGCAGCAGCGCAGGCTGGGACGCGAAGCTGCGCGAATCGCGCGTCGCGGCGGAGCTGCGCAAGGTGCGCAACATCCGTCCGGGTTTCAACAAGGGGCTGTGGGTCGGACTCGCGAACGCGGGCTGGGAAACCGTGACGATGGGGCTGTCGCCGTGGACGCTGAAGAACCACGCCGACTGGTGTTCGCTCGAGAAGCTCGATGCGCAGACCGCCGCGACGCGCCCCGGTCCGACCGCGCCGTCGGACGCGCAGCCTGACTACGTCGAACGCACGCTCGCGCCGCGCGATCGCCTCGCGGGCGTCTACTTCGCCGCGACCGAGCACGACGAGGACCAGCCGGTGCATCTGAAGGTGCACGATCCGGACATCTGCATCACGCGCTGCGTCGAGGAATACGCCAACCCCTGCACGCGCTTCTGTCCTGCCGGCGTCTACGAGATCGTCGACGACGGCGCCGGCAAGCGCCTGCAGATCAACGCCGCCAACTGCGTGCACTGCAAGACCTGCGACATCAAGGACCCGTACGAGATCATCACCTGGGTCACGCCTGAAGGCGGCAGCGGTCCGAATTACCAGAACCTCTGATCTGCCGAGTCCGCGCCACGAGCCAGGTGCGCCGGCCGACCTGCGGTCGTCCAGCCTACGAGTGCGGTACTTGTAGGCTGGACGCGCGCAGCGCGGCCGGCCGTCAGTACCAGTCGAGCAGCGACACGCCCACGCCGAGGTAGGTCGCGCGATGGTTGTAGTCGATGAGGCTTTCGCCGTAGCCCGTGAATGCCTCGAGGTAACCGCGCAGGTTGCCCGCGACCGGGAAGCTCCAGGTGAAGCGCGCCGAGCCGTGGCTGTCCGCGCCGCTGC
>DAIOWG010000176.1:0-6403 GCA_036758645.1 Dokdonella sp.
CGTGAGGATGTGCGTCTCGCTGTCGTAGAGGAACGCGACGACCTCGCCGGCGGTCGCGGTGAAGGCGATGTCACCGCCGCCCGGCGCGCCGCCGGCGCCGTAGTTCTCGTCCCAGCTGAGACCGTGGGTCACCTTGACCGCGTACGACCCGGTCGGCAGATCGTCCGTCGTGAACTGGAAGACACCGTCGGCGTCGCGGTCGAACATCATCGCGGCCAGGCACGAGGGCGCCCAGTCGCCGGCGCACCCGAGCTCGCTCTGGAACGAGCCCGCGAGGGTGACGATCGGAGGACCGTTGACGCCGATCGCGCCCTGGATGCCCGGGACCGGAATCTCGCTGTCGTCCGCGGCGCTCCAGCGCAGGCCGGTCGCGCCGTAGTCCTGGGCCGACACGTAGCGGCCGTTGCCGGCCACGGCCGACGCCTGGATGCCCGCAGTCTGCAGTTCGATGAAACGACCATCGGCGGCGACCGTCGATGCGCACAGCAGCAAGGTGATGGCGATGGATGTCCGCATCGAAGCTTCTCCGTTGCTCGCAGCGCGCAGGCTGCCTGCGCGCATGATGCAACGGCGGCGCACTCAACGCACTTCGGCGCGGCTGCGAAGGCTCAGTCGGCGGCGCCGGGCGCGAGCAGCAGCATCGGGTCGAGTCGCGTGTCGAACCAGTTGAGGCCCCAATGCAGGTGCGGGCCGCTCGCACGCCCGGTCTTGCCGACCGCGCCGACGACCTCGCCCTGTTCGACGCGGTCGCCGGTTTTCACGTCGATGCGCGAGAGATGCAGGAAGTTCGAACTGACGCCGTGGCCGTGGTCGATCAGCAAGGTGCCGCCCGTGAGGTAGAGGTCGGGGTCGACGAAGCTGACCACGCCGCCGGCCGGCGCCTTGACCGGCGTGCCTTCGGGCGCGGCGATGTCCATGCCCGAATGCGGCGACTTTGGTACGTCGTGGCCGTCGACGACGTACACGCGCTGGTTGCCGAAGCGGCCACTGATGCGCCCCTGCACGGGCCAGATGAAGTCCGCGAGGAAGTCGCTGCGCGCGTCGTCGCGCGTGCGCGCGGCCGCGACGCGCGCCTGCTCGCGCCTGATCCGTTCGGCCACCTCCGGCGGGGGCTCGACCGTCTTCGGTGGCACGCCGGCAACGCGTTCGGTCGGCCACTCGCGCGGGACCACGTCGATCGCGACGCGTTCGCGCCGGCCGTCGGCATGCCGCAGGTCGACCTCGGCCGGGCCGCGCGCGTCGCGGCCGATGCCGAACGCGATCTCGCCGTCCGCGGAGACGCGCAGGTCGCGGCCACCGAAGGTCGCGCGGCTGCCGGGTTCGACCTGCGCGACGACGAGGCTTCCCTGTGGCACCGCGCGCGGCCACGCAGCGATCGATGGCGCCGATGCGGCGACCGCGGATACGGCAAGCAGGAACGCGGTAGCGAGCACGGGCGCGAGGCGCGGGTGCCGAACCGTCATCGAGCGAACTCGAGCCGCTGGCCGCGCACGCCGTCGTCGATCGTGCCGTCACGGTACGCGAGCTGGCCGTTGACGAAGGTTGCCGCGATCGTCGAGCGGAAGGTGTAGCCGTCGAACGGCGTCCAGCCGCACTTGGAGAGCACCTCCGACCTGCGCACGGCGTGCGGGGTGTGCGGATCGACCAGCACGAGGTCGGCGTGGTAACCCTCGCGCAGGAAGCCGCGCTCGCGCACGTCGAACAGGGTGGCCGGTGCATGCATCGCGGCCTCGACCACGCGTTCGAGCCGCAACTCGCCGTCGAACACGCGCTCGAGTGCGCACTGCAGTGCGTACTGCACGAGCGGCAGGCCCGAGGGCGCGCGCGTGTACGGCTGCGCCTTCTCCTCGGCGAGGTGCGGTGCGTGGTCGGTCGCGAGCACGTCGAGGCGGCCTTCGGCGAGCGCGCGCGTGATCGCGGCGCGATCGCCTTCGGTCTTGATCGCGGGGTTGCACTTGATCAGGTGGCCGAGGCGTTCGTAGTCCGCAGCGTTGAAGTGCAGGAAGTGCACGCAGGTCTCGGCCGTGATGCGCTTGCCCGCAAGCGGGCCCGGCTCGAACAGCTCGCATTCGTCGGCCGTGGAGATGTGCAGCACGTGAAGGCGCGTGCCGTGGCGCCGCGCAAGCGAAATCGCGAGTCGCGTCGACTTGATGCAGGCTTCGCGCGAGCGGATCAGCGGATGCTGCGCGGCCGGGATGTCGTCGCCCCAGCGCTCGCGCGCAGCCTCCTCGGCCGCGAGGATCATCGGCGTGTCCTCGCAGTGCGTGATGATCGGCACCGGCGTGTCGCGGAAGATCGCGTCGAGCGTGGCCGGATCATCCACCAGCATGTTGCCGGTGGAGGCGCCCATGAACACCTTGATGCCCGGAGCCGCTTTCGGATCGAGCGTGCGGATCGCCTCGAGGTTGTCGTTGGTCGCGCCGAGGTAGAACGCATAGTTGACGCGCGAGACCACCGCGGCGCGCGCGTACTTCGCCTCGAGCGCGGCATGGTCGGTCGCGGGCGGCTTCGTGTTCGGCATCTCCATGAAACTCGTGATGCCGCCCGCGAGGCAGGCGCGCGATTCGCTCTCGATGTCGGCCTTGTGCGTGAGGCCGGGCTCGCGGAAGTGCACCTGGTCGTCGATCATGCCGGGCAACAGCCACAGTCCGGAGGCGTCGAACTCGCGTTCGCCCTCGGCCGCCTGCAGCGCTTCGCCGATCTCGACGATGCGGCCGTCGCGGACGCGCAGGTCGGCGATGCGGCGCCGTCCCTCGTTGACGAGTTCGGCGTGCGTGATCAGCCAGTCAGTCATCGGCGGCATCTTCGGAGTGGGGATGGCAGCGTCGCGGACGCAGGCTGAATTGGAACGGTACCGGATCGAGGCCGCCCGCGCACAGCGGCTGGCAACGCAGGATGCGCCAGAATCCGAGCCAGCTGCCGCGCGCGCCGCCGAACCGCGCGATCGCGATGCGCGCATACTCCGAGCAGCTCGGATGGAAACGGCAGCGGTTGCCCAGCAACGGGCTCAGCATGCGCTGGTAACAATGGATCAGGAAGATCAGCGGACTGGCCATCGTGCGGTCGCGGCGACCGCGTGCAAGCGCGCGCCACGACGGGGCTTTTCGGCGGTTGCCGGGGTTCGGGACTTAGGCTATAACACGCGACCGCCGCGTCACAAGATGGATTTCGGAATGGCGAAGAGCAAACCGGTTGCAGCCAATCGAGCGAAGGCATCGAAGGCGCCTGCGCGCGCCGCCGCAGGCAATGCGCGCAAGGCAACGTCGAAATCTGCTGCCGCGTCGGCGAAACCGGCGAAGAAGCCGGTCGCGTCGAAAAAGGTCGCCGCCAGGACCACGCGTCCCGCACCGGCGAAGAAGGCACCTGCGAAGAAGGCGGCCGTGAAGCCTGCGTCGGCGAAGAAGGCCGCGCCCGCGAAGCAGGCCGCACCTGCGAAGAAGCCGGTGCCTGCGAAGAAGCCTGCGCCCGCGAAGGGCGGGGTCGACAAGGCCACGCCCGTGAAGAAGCCGGCGACCGTGAAGGCGGCGCCGCAGAAGACATCGGCGCCGAGCGCGGCGCCATCGGCAAGAAGTGCACCATCAGTCGGGAATTCAGTGACCACGAGCAAACCCCAATCGAACGCCCGGGCCGAGAAGTCGAGCCGGACGCCACCCGCGATCGAAGCGGGCGTGACGATGCAGGATGGCCGCTACGCGCTGCCGCCCACCGTCACCATCGAACTGCCCGACGGCTACAAGCCGCTGGCGAAAGAGGAGTACATGAGCCCGCGCCAGCTCCAGTACTTCCGCAACAAGCTGTCCGGCTGGCGTGCCGACCTCGTCGAGGAGAGCCGCCAGACGATCGAGAGCCTGCGCGACGAAGTGCGTGACGTCGGTGACGAAGCCGAGCGCGCGACGCGCGAGACCGAGAATTCGCTCGAGCTGCGCACGCGCGACCGCTACCGCAAGCTCATCGCGAAGATCGACAAGGCGCTCAAGCGCATCGAGGAAGGCCGCTATGGTTTCTGCGAGGAAACCGACGAAGAGATCGGCATCGACCGCCTCGAAGCCCGCCCGATCGCGACCCTGAGCCTCGACGCGCAGGAACGCTGGGAACATCGCCAGAAGCAGATGGGCGACTGAGGCAGGGAACAGGGATGTGGAATAGGGAATCGAAGGAGCGGGCGGCACGCTGCACGCGGGTATCGCGCGCGTGCCGGGGCCAGGACGCGCCCGCTTCTCGACCATTCCCGATTCCCCCTTTCCCGTTCCCATGAGCGCGAAGCGCTACTTCGGCACCGACGGCATCCGCGGCCGAGTCGGCGAGTGGCCGATCACGGCCGAATTCATGCTGCGGCTCGGGCGCGCGGTCGGCAGCGTGCTCGCGGCGCGCGGCGGGCCGGTCAACGTCGTGATCGGCAAGGACACGCGCGTGTCCGGCTACATGTTCGAATCCGCGCTCGAAGCCGGACTCGTCGCGGCGGGGGCGGGCGTCAGCCTGCTCGGGCCGATGCCGACGCCCGCGGTGGCCTACCTCACGCGCTCGCTTCGCGCGAGCGCGGGCATCGTGATCAGCGCGTCGCACAATCCGCACCAGGACAACGGCATCAAGTTCTTCTCGGCCGACGGCGAGAAGCTCGACGACGCGCTCGAGCTCGCGATCGAAGCCGAACTCGAGGCGCCGTTCACCACCGTCGCTTCGGAACAGATCGGCAAGGTCGTGCGCGTGCGCGACGCGGCCGCGCGCTATGCGGAATTCTGCAAGTCGACGGTGCCGGCCACGCTCGACCTGCGCGGCCTCACGCTCGTGCTCGATTGCGCGCATGGCGCGACCTACCAGATCGCGCCGTCGGTGTTCGCCGAACTCGGCGCGCGCGTCAGCGCGATCGGCATCCAGCCGGACGGACTCAACATCAATCGCGACGTCGGGTCGACCAGCCCGCAGGCGCTCGCGCGAGCGGTGGTCGAGACGCGCGCGGACCTCGGCATCGCATTCGACGGCGACGGCGACCGCGTGCAAATGGTCGATCGCGAAGGCGCGCTCGTCGACGGCGACCAGATCCTCTACCTGCTCGCGAGCGACTGGCACGCGAGCGGTCGCCTGCGCGGGCCGCTGGTCGGCACGCTGATGAGCAACTTCGGCCTCGAGCGCGCGATGGGCGAACTCGGCGTCCCGTTCGAACGCGCGAACGTCGGCGACCGCTACGTGCTGCAGCGGCTCAAGCAGGCGGGGGGCGTGCTCGGCGGCGAGACCTCGGGTCACATCCTGACCCTCGATCGCGCCAGCACCGGCGACGCGATCGTCAGCGCGCTGCAGGTGCTCGAGGTGCTCGCGCGCAGCGCTCGCCGGCTCGACGAGGCGGTCGCGGGCATGCGCAAGGTTGCGCAGACCACGGTCAACGTGCGCGTAGAAGGGCGCGCGGCCGGACTGGTCGCGGATGCCGACGTGCAGCGCGTGCTGCAGCAGGTGCGCGGCGAACTCGAAGGGCAGGGGCGCGTCGTGCTGCGTCCGTCGGGCACCGAACCCCTGGTGCGCGTGACGATCGAGGCCGGTGACGAATCGCTGGTCGCGAAGCTCGCGACGAGGCTCGCGGACGCCGTAAGATCGGCCGCTACCCGAGTCGACGCCTGAGCCATGAGCACGCGCATCCCGACCCTCGACATCCGCCGCTACGACGCCCCGGCCGGTGCGGGCGATCGCCGCGAATTCGTCGACGAACTCGGCGCGGCCTATCGCGAATGGGGATTCGCGGGCATCCGTGGACACGGCATCCCGCCGTCGCTGATCGACGCGGCCTACGATGCGTTCCGCGCGTTCTTCGCGTTGCCCGACGAGGTCAAGCGCAAGTACCACGTCGCCGGTGGCGGCGGCGCGCGCGGCTACACGCCGTTCGGCATCGAGACCGCGAAGGATTCGCGCTATCCGGACCTCAAGGAATTCTGGCACATCGGGCGCGAGATCCCGCGTGATTCGCGCCATGCGGGGGTGATGCCGCCGAACCTCTGGCCATCGGAGGTGCCGCAGTTTCGCGAGCATGGCTACGGCCTGTACCAGGCGCTCGATGCGCTCGGCTCGCGCGTGCTCGCGGCGCTCGCGCTGCACATCGGCCTGCCCGAGGATTGGTTCGCCGACAAGACCGACTCCGGCAATTCGATCCTGCGCCCGATCCACTACCCGCCGATCGGCACGCCCGACGTGCCGAACGTGCGCGCGGGCGCGCACGAGGACATCAACCTGATCACCTTGCTGGTCGGCGCGAGCGCGCAGGGGCTGGAAGTGAAATCGCGCAAGGGCGAGTGGGTTGCGTTCACCGCCGACGCCGACACGATCGTCGTCAACATCGGCGACATGCTGCAGCGCCTGACCAATCACGTGTATCCGTCGACGACGCACCGCGTCGTCAATCCGCCCGGCGACGAAGCGC
>DAIOWG010000177.1:0-6386 GCA_036758645.1 Dokdonella sp.
GCGGACGGCATGCCGCCGCCCGGCTGGCCGGAGAAAGCCCATGAAGCCCACGTGCATCGCACTCGCATCCATGCTCGGCGTGATCGCCACGACACCCGCGCACGGCGCGGGCCCGCCGACCGCGGGTGACCCCGAAGCGTTTCGCCAGGCGCTCGCTGCTGCAGAGGCCGGCGCCGCGCGCCCCGGCGACGAGCACCTCGACTGCGCGCAACTGCAGCACGAGCTCATGGCCACGGCGACCGATCCGGCGCTGCAGGCCCGGGTGCAGTCGCTGGGCGCGCAGGCGCAGAAGGACGTCGATGCAACCCAGGCGGCGCAAGCCGATGTCGCGCGCCGAAGCGCGACCACGGCTGCCGGTGCGATGGTTCCCGGCGCCAGCGGACCCGCGTTCGCGTCCGCGGTTGCGGACGCGGAAGCGGCCAAGGCGCGCGGCGCGACGCACCTGCAGGAGCGCATGGCGCAGTCGGATCAGATCACCGCGATGATGCCGCAGATGCTGCGCGGCCAGCGCGTGGTCGAGCTGGCGCGCACGCGAAAGTGCGACTGGGTGGAACAGGTCGACGGGGGCGCCGCGCCGGTCCCGGCGCGGCCCTGAAGTGCGTGCGCGCGTCGCGGCTCACGCGAGGCGCGCGCACATCCGCTGCGCCACGTAGTCGGCGGCGAAGCTGCGCAGCGACAGATCGCGGATGAAGCCGCAATGCCCGCCGTGCAGCGCGAAGTCGAGCTCGACCTGCGCCGGGAGGTGGAGCGCGCGGAAGTCCTGCACCGGGATCACCGGATCATCGATCGCGGTCAGGATCGTCGCGGGCACCTCGAGTCCGCGCAGGCGCGCGCCCGCGATCGAGTAGCCCTCGAGGTAGTCTTCGAGCGAGGCGAACCCGGTGTGGCGCAGCACCAGCGCGCGCGTGAGCCCGCGCAGGTCGCCGTCGAGGTCGTCTGCGCCGAACCAGTCGACCTCGGGAAACAGCGCGCGCTTGCGCCGCAGCGAACCGCGCCACTTGTGCAGGAAATAGCGCTGGTAGAACCAGGGTCCCGCTTCGAGTCCGAACAGGCCCGAAGCGGGACTCACCACCGGGCACACGGCGAGCGCGTAGCGCACCGATTCGGGCGCGCGCAGCGCGACGCGCAGCGCGAAATTGCCGCCCAGCGAATAGCCTGCGAGCGCAATCGGCACATCGTCGCGCGCCTCGCGGGCGATCGCGCGCACCGCGCCGACCACTTCCTCGATGCGGCACGAATGGAACAGCTCGCGATTGAGGTGGTGGGTGTCACCGTGGTCGCGGAAGTTCAGCCGGAACACGTCGAATCCGTCGGCGAGCAGGCGCGCGCCGGTATCGACGACGTAGGACGAGCGCACGCTGCCTTCCCAGCCGTGCAGCAGCACGACGCATCCTCGCGCGCGCGGCAACGTGCGCTGGGGACTCAGGAATCCCTGCAGCCGCACGCCGTCGCCGCAGTCGAGCACGCGTTCGACCGCATCGCGCTCGAGCGCGCGCCGGGCGCTTCGCAACAGCAGGCGGCGCAGCGGGCTCGACGCGAGCACCGACTGCAGGTGCGGGTTGGCGAGCAGGCGCGGTGGACGAAAGTCCGTTCCGCGCAGCACGGGCTCAGGCGTCGCCATGGCCCAGCGTGCGCATGATGCGCGCGCGGCTTTCCTCGGCCATGCGCCGGCGCGCATCCGGCGTCGCCGGCACCGGTTCGAGGAAATGGACCTCGGCATCGAGCGACGGACCGCCGAGCAGGCGCAGGAAGTTGCCGAGGAAATGTTCGCCCGGGCCGAACGGGACGTCGGGATCCTGGCGGCCATCGCGCCCGTAGCGCAGTGCGACCGGCTGCACCACCGCGCCCGCGTCGAGGGCGGTCTGGAAGATGCGCGCATGGAACGGCCCGACGCGATCGCCGCGTCCGCTGCCGCCTTCGGGGAACACGCCGACCGGTTCGCCCGCGCGCAGGTGCTCGACCACGCGGCCCATGACCGAACTCATCGAATCGCTGTTGCCGCGCCGGTGATAGATCGTGCCTGCGCGGGACGCGAGCCAGCCGACCAGCGGCCAGCGCGCGATTTCGCTCTTGGCCACGAAGTTGACCGGCCGCGCACTGTGGATCAGCAGGATGTCGAGCCAGGAAATGTGGTTGGCCACGTTCAGCACCGCGCCGGGCAGCGGCGTGCCGAAATGGCGGATGCGGAAGCCGAAGCAGCGCACGATCACCGCCGACCACTGCCGTATCACGAACTTCTCGAGCGTGGTGCCGGCCACCGGGATGCGCGCGGCGACCGGATTGAGGACCGACAGCGCGAGCACCGGCGCGATCAGCACGTTGAGCAGCAGCAGCGGCCCGCGCACGAGGTAGCGCAGCGGGCGCATGCGATCGACGCGGCGCTGCTCGAGCGCGGTGCGGGCGGCTTGATCCATAGGACCGTGATAGTAGCGGAGGATTGCCGCAGTGCGGCAATCGAGCCGGCATCGGTTCGCCGATCGCGCGCTCAGTCGGCCTCGAGCAGCGCCGGCGCCTCGGCGAGGTCGTTCAGATGCGACTCCCACCAGCGCGCCTCGCCGACATGCGCGAACGCGCGCGGGAACGCGGGGTCGTGCCAGCGCGCCGCGACCCATCCGGCCCAGTGGACCTGGCGCATCAGCCGCAGAGGTTCCACCAGTTGCCGTTCGCGCCAGTCGAAATCGCGGAACTCGCCGTAGCCCTCGAGCAGCGCGTCGAGCGCCTGCACGGACGGCGCGAGCATCCACAGGTCCTGCACCGCCGGACCCATGCGCGCATCGTCGAGATCGACGAAGTGCGGGCCGACGTCGGTCCACAGCACATTGCCCGCATGGCAGTCGCCATGCAGGCGGATCGACCGCAGCGGCGCAAGCGCGGCCAGCCGCGCATCGATCGCGTGCGCGATCGCACGGGTCCGCGCGCGGTAGGCATCTTCGAGATGCGAGGGCAGCAGGCCCGAGGCGAGCACCGCGCGCGCGGCATCCCGGACGAAGGTGTCGGTGTCGATCGCGCCGCGCTCGCGGAACCCCGCGCGCGCGCCGATGCCGTGCATGCGCGCGAGCAGGCGTCCCATCCATTGCAGATGGTCGACCGACTCGAGCTCGGGCGCACGCCCGCCGCGACGCGGATACAACGCGTAGCGATAGCCCGCGTGTTCGAACAGGCTGCGCCCGTGCACCTCGAGCGGCGCGACCATCGGCAGCTCGGCGGCCGCGAGTTCGAACGCGAACGCATGTTCTTCCGCGATCGCCGCATCGCTCCAGCGCGCCGGGCGGTAGAACTTCACTACCAGCGGCGAACCGCCGTCGATGCCGACCTGGTAGACGCGATTCTCGTAGCTCGCGAGCGCGAGCAGGCGCCCGTCGGTCGCGAAGCCCGCGGCCTCGACCGCATCGAGCACGCGGTCCGGCGACAAGGCGTCATACGGCGCGAGCACGCTCATCGCGCTGCGCTCAGGCGCGCCTCACGCGCCCGACGCCCGGCGCGGCACCACCGCGAGCGTCAGTCGCGAGATGCAGACCAGCCGCGCCTGCGCGTCCTCGATGCGGATCTCCCACAGCTGCGTCGTGCGCCCGACGTGCAGCGCACGCGCGGTGCCGGTCACCTCGCCCGCGGTCACCGCGCGCACGTGGTTCGCATTGATCTCGAGCCCGACCGCCATCTCGTCGTGGCCAAGGCACAGGTTGCCCGCGAGGCTGCCGAGTGTCTCGGCAAGCGCGACCGACGCGCCGCCGTGCAGCAGGCCGAACGGCTGCTTCGTGCGGACATCGACCGGCATCGTGCCGCGCAGCCAGTCGTCCCCGACTTCGGTCACGCGGATGCCGAGGTGCTCGACCATGCAGCCGCGGCTCGAGGCATCGAGGGCGGCGAGGTCGGTGGTCTGCTTCCAGATCGGCACGACGGACTCCGAGGGACGGGCGGATCGGGACTATAGCCGAGCCGGCCCCGTGCATCGCGACGCACGCTCGGCGGCGCCGCGGACGAGCCCGTACAATCGCGCAAACCTCCAAGAGCGTGCCGTGCCACACACCGTCACCTTGCAGGCCAGCGGCAAGCAGTTCCGCGTCGAAGCCGGCGAGAGCGTGCTCGAAGCCGCGCGCCGCGCGGGCCTCGCCCTGCCCTACTCCTGCCTCGCAGGCGTCTGCGGCAGCTGCAAGGCGCAGCTGGTCGAAGGCGAATGCCGCTATCCGCGCAATCCGCCGACCGCGCTCAGCGCCGGCGAGCGCATGCGCGGGCGCGTGCTGCTGTGCCAGGCGGTGCCGGCGACGGACCTGGTGATCGCCGCGCGCGAGGTCGCGTCGGTCGCGGACATCCCGCGCCGCGTGCTGACCCTGCGCCTCGTCGACAAGACCCTGCTCGGCGACGACGTCGCGAAGCTGACCCTCGTCAGCGCGCGCGGCGAACGCATGCGACGGCTGCCCGGCCAGTACCTCGACGTGCTGCTCGACGACGGCCGGCGACGCGCGTTCTCGATCGCGAATGCGCCGCACGAGGACGACACGATCGAGCTGCATGTACGGCGCGTGGCCGGTGGCGGTTTCACGACGCAGGTGTTCGACGCGATGCGCCCCGGCGCGCGCCTGCGCGTGGAGGGGCCGCTCGGCACGTTCGTGCCGCGCGAGGACAGCGAACGGCCGTTGCTGCTGATGGCCGGGGGCACCGGTTTCGCGCCGATCAAGGCGCTGATCGAACACTTCCTGCACCTCGGCACGCGCCGGCCGATGACGCTGTACTGGGGCGCGCGCGCGCCGACCGACCTCTACCTGCGCGGCCTGCCCGAGCGCTGGGCGCGCGACGTCGGATCCTTCCGCTTCGTCCCGGTGGTGTCCGACGCCGAACACGCGGGCCCGGTGCGCATCGGCCTGGTGCACGAGGCACTGCTCGAGGACCACCCGCGGCTCGAAGCGTTCGACGTCTACATGAGCGGACCGCCGACGATGATCGACGCGGGCCGGCATGCGTTCGTCGATGCGGGACTGCCCGAAGAGCGCCTCTACTACGACTCGTTCGACTATGCGCCCGACGTCATCGCACAGATCCTCGCCAGCCGCGCCGGCATCCACGGGCTGTGACCGCGGCGTGATCGCGTCCGCGCAGCGGGCCTGGCGCGTCGCTGGCGGAACCTTGTCCACCCGCGCGACTCCGACTCGCGTCACGACCCGGAACTCCGATGCGTAACCACCCCGCCTTCAGCCTCTCCCTGCTCGCGCTCGGCCTCGCGCTCGCGAGTCCTTCGGCGCAGGCGCTGCGCTGCGGCAACCGGCTCGTATCCGACGGCGAGCGTGCCTTCTCGGTACGCGAGCGCTGCGGAGATCCGTACTGGAGCGAGCGCTCGACGCGGATCGAGATCCTCGGGCGCGACGGCCCGATCGAGCTGCAGCGCGAAGTCGAATTCGAGGCCTGGTACTACAACTTCGGACCGCGCCACCTGCTGCGCCGGCTCGATTTCCGCGACGGCCGGCTCGTGCACGAGTCGACGCTCGGCTATGGCGTCGACGAGATCGGAAGCGACTGCGGCCCGAGCCGTTTCGTCGAAGGCATGGACGCCGGGGAGCTCGTCGCACGCTGCGGCGAACCCGCGTCGCGGCAGCGACTCGCCGATACGATCGTGCAACGCCCTGCGCCCGGCATCGAGCAGTGGCAGGGCGTGCAGCGCGAGGAGTGGATCTACGCCTTCGGCGCCGGCCGGTTCACGCGCAGCGTTCAGGTCGTCGACGGGCGCGTGGTCGAGGTGTCGCTCGAGGCCGACTGAGGCGCGCGGCCGTGCCTGGTCAGCGCGACGCGGGCAAGCGCGGCACGCCGTGTTCGCTGCGTTCCTCGAACGCGATCGGGCGCGTATCGAGCGGACCACGCGGCTGGTACGCACCGACCGCGCTGGTGCGTTCTCCGCGTGCGAAGCGCAGTGCGTTCGCATAGCTGATCGCGGCGCCGGCGAGATCTCCTTCGCCGCGCCGGCAGTCGCCGAGCGCTTCCCATGCGGCCGCCGATTCCTCCAGCGCGAGCGCGCGTTCGAGCACGTCTTCGGCTTGTCCCCACTGCGATTGCAGCGTCTTCAGGCGCCCGAGCGTGACCAGCAGCGCCGCGCTGTTCGGCGCCAGCGCGAGCCATTCCTCGGCGCGGCGCGTGCGCGCGCCGAGCTCGGCATCGCCGAGTTCACCGTAGCTGCGCGCGAGCAGGTCGCTCCATTCGCGTCGCTGCGTGGATTCGATCTCGTCCATCGCGGCCAGCGTCTCGCCGAGCGCCGCCGCCCGGCGCGCGAACGCGGCGATCAGCTCGGGACGGCGCCGCTGCGCGCGCGTGGCCGTGCTCCAGTGCGCGTTGAGGCGGGTGGCGTCCGGTGCGGCGGCGAGCGCGGCACCGAGCACGCGCGTCTCGATGTCGGCCAGCGT
>DAIOWG010000178.1:0-6324 GCA_036758645.1 Dokdonella sp.
ATCGATGGCCTCGCAGGCGATCGCTTCGGCTGGCGCGACGCCGCCGGCCGACCGCGCGGCGCCGTGCTCGCGCACAACGACGGCGGCGTCGGCAACGGCGGCAGCCGCGGCGGTGAACTGCGCGAGTTTCGCTATGAGGCCGAAGCAGCCACGCGCGTGGTCCGCGCGACCTCGGACGCGTTCGGCGGTTTCGGCTACGTCGTTTCGCACGCGGGCGACGAGAGCCACTGCACCGGAGGCGGCGACAGTTCCAGCCTCGGCCATTTCACGGGCGGCGGTTTCGAGCGCGTGTTCGAAGGCCGCCATCACGCGATCCTGCGTTTCACGCAGGCGTATCCGCGCTATTGCACGACGGCGGCCCCCGCGCAGCAGTACGACCTGCCGGTGACGATCGAATGGGTGATTTCGAACGGGCGCGATGATCCGCTGTGGTCGATCACCTACGATCTCTCCGGCGTTCCGGTCAATCGCCTGGCCGACGATTCGCGCGCGCCCTATGGGCAATTGCGCATCGACGGCGCCGCCAGCGACGGCGCGCGCGCGCAGATCGCCGGCGTCGCCTGGGGCGACTACTACCGGTTCGGCAGCAGCACCAGCCCGGTCACGCTCGGCAGCGCGTGGAGCTGGAACCAGGCCAACAGCATCCCGTTCGTGAAGCTCTGGACCGCCAGCGTCGACGCGACGATGGGCCTCGTGCAGACGCAGACGATCGCGCAGCAGGACGCGGGTGGCTATTGGGGCCAGGACCTCTGGATGCAGACCAGCGCGACGACATCGGGCTGCCCCGGCAACTACCTGATGCCCTGCGACTACAACTGGCCGTACCAGTCGATCAATTACAACCTCTACGGCGGCGCGACGCAGGATGCACGGCTTGCCTGGGGCACCAACTTCGGCTTCCTCGGGCAGCAGCAGTACCGCGTGCGCGGCAATGCGTGGTACGGCGGCGGCGCGTTCGCGCTGCCCGGCGATCCGATGGCGCCGGGCTGGCCGAAGAAGAGCTATTCGCTCTGGATCGTGCTCGGCATGCATTCGTCCGATCCGGTCGGCGCGCGTGTCGCCGAAGTCATAGCGCTGCAGTCACTCACGCTGACCGCGACGATCGGCACCGTTGCAACGCAGGGTCCGGCAGGCGTCGCCGATGCCACGTCCTACGCGTATGCGCCTGCCGGGTGGGATCGCGTTCGCGGCGCATTGACCTTCAACGCATCGGCGAACCGCCTCGACGCGAACATCGCGCTCGGCAGCGGAATCCTGCGGCATCCGTTGCTGGTCGTGCGCGGATGGAGCGCGGGCCTGCCGTCGACGCTGAAGCTCGGCGGCGCGACGCTCGTGCAGGATGTCGACTACTTCCCGTCGCCGCGCGCGGCTGCCGGCGAACTGTGGATCACGCTGGCCCGCGACCTCGCAGGCGCCGTGAACCGCATCGAGATCCAGCCGTAGCCGCGCGTGCAGGCGGGCGGCGTCGCGGCGTCCGGCGTGCACGAGCGCGGTCGCACACGGGGACGCCCTGCGCCCCCGTATCACCGCCCCCGTGTCAGCGCCAGCGTTCGCGACGCTGTGCTGCGACGCCGGCCCAGCCGCCGATCATCAGTGCCATCAGCAGCAACGCCCATTCGCTCGTGGTCGGCACCGGGCGGACTTCGCCGCCGCCCACCGGAACGACCGTGCCGATCACGGTGGCCGGGCACGGTGGCGCCGTGTTGTCCGGCCCGCACGTCGCATCGCCTCCCGGCGTGACCGTCGCGGTGTTCACCACGCTGCCCGGCGGATCATCGGACAGCGTCGCGGTGACGCTGTAGACGAGCAGGCCACCGACCGGGAACACCGGGACCAATTCACTGATCGCGCCGGTGCCGGCCGCATTCGGGCAGCTCACGCCGCCGCTCGCGCTGCAGGTCCACGCGAACGCGACGATGCCGTCCGGCAGCGGATCGCTGACCGCCACGCCGGTCGCGGCCGCGTCGCCGTCGTTGCCGACGCTGATCGTGTAGACGACGAGGCCGCCGGGTTCGAGCGTCGCGCTGTCGGCCGTCTTGGCGATCATCAAGTGCGGCAGCCCGGCCACCGGGATCTCGGTGCAGTTCGCCGGATGCGGCTGCGTCTCGCAGTCGGGCGGCGTCGTGCCGGTTTCCCAGGCGAGGTTGCCGACATGCGTGACGCCAGCCGGCAACGGATCGACGACTGCGACGACGACGGTCAGCTGCAGGCTGCCGCCGGCCGGGACGACGAGGTTGCTCCAGCTCACCGTTCCCGCCGCGTGGCTGCCGCCATGGTCGGCCGAGACGAACGTCGTATTCGGGTCCAGCGGGTCGGTCACGCCGACGCCGGTCGCGTCGCTGCCGCCGGCATGGACCAGCGTGATCGTGTACGTGAGCAGTTCGCCTGCTTCGGCCTCGCCGTTGCCGCTCGCATCGACCACCGATTTCGAGAGCGTGATCGCTGCTTCGACCGGGATCACCACGCACTGCGGCCCGCTCGGCGGACACGCGGGCGGTGTCGTGCCGGTCTCGTAGGCCACGTTCGCGATCTCGGTGACGCCCGCCGGCAACGGATCGGCGACCACGACGACGACGGTCAACGTGAGCGTGCCGTTCGCGGGCACCGTGAGGCCGCTCCAGGCGACGAGCCCCGCGGCGTGCACGCCACCGGTGTCGGCCGACACGAACGCGGTATTCGGGTCCAGCTGGTCGGTGACGCCATAGTCGGTCGCGTCGCTCTCGCCCGTGTTGGTGAGCGTGATCGTGTAGGTCAGCTGCTCGCCGGGTTCGGCGACGCCCGGATTCGAACCGTTCTCGCCTGCGAGCGCTTTCGCGATCTCGACCGCCGGCATCGACGTGCATGTCTGCGCGTCTCCGACCGCGCTGCCGCCGAGCGTGGCGGCGTTGCGCAGGCCGCCGTTCGCGTTCGCGCATTCGGCGGCTGCCGCGGGATCGGTCAGCGTGAAGGTCACGGCGTAGACGAAGCTTTCGCCGCTGCCCGCCGCGACCGTTTCGCCGGTCACGACCGTGCCGCCGACCGGCGTCAGCGTGCCGAGCGTGCCGCCGAGCGGATCGGGACCGACGTGCGAAACCACGCTGACCGCGTCGATGGTCGCACCGGCGAAGTCGAACGCGTCCGCGAGGTCGTAGCTGCCTGCGGCTGCACCCGCGTTGTCCACGCTCACGGTGTAGGCGAGCGTGTACTGGTTCGGCGTTCCGGTCGGCGCCGGCGCGCCGGCGCTCTTGGTGATGACGAGATCCGGCATGTCGCTGCAGGTGCCGACTTGGCCGGACGAGCTGCCGCCGAGCGCAGCCTGGTTCACGAGGCCGCCGCCGCCGGCACAGGTGCCGATTGCCGCGAGATCGTCGAGCGTGAACGTGACCGTATAGGCGTAGGTCTCGCTCGCACCCGCGGCGATCGTCTCGCCGCCGACGATCGTGCCGCCGGCCGCGGTCAGCGTGCCGAGCGCGCCCGCAAGCGGATCGGCGCCGCCGTGGACGACCGCGCTGACCGACGTCACCGTGACCCCTGCAAACGTGAACGTGTCGACGAGGTCGTAGGTGCCGACGAGGCTGCCGTCGTTCTGCACCGTGACGAGATAGTCGAGCGTGTACTCGCCCGGATTGCCGGTCGCACCCGGGCCGCTGACGCTCTTGCCGATCACCACCGCCGGCGTGCCGTTGCAGGTGCTGGATTCGCCGCCGAGCGAACCGCCGAGCTGCGCGGCGTTGCGCAGGCCACCGGATGGATCCACGCAATCCTGCGCGCTACCGGCGTCGGTCACCGTGTAGGTCACGGTATAGCTCCAGCTCTCCGCGCCACCCGCGCTGATGCTCTCGCCCGTCACGATCGTGCCGCCGCCCGGTGGCGCGAAGACGCCGAGCGCTCCGTCCTGCACGTCGCTGGCCGAGGCGTATGCCGGCGTGCTGATCGCACTCACCGCGGCGCCGTTGAATGCCAGCGTGTCGGACAGGTCGTAGACGCCTGCGAGCGAGCCGGTGTTCGCGATGTCGACCGTGTAGGTCAGCGTGAACTCGTTCGGATTGCCGGTCGGCGCCGGCGCCGTCGCGGTCTTCACGATGCCGACGCTCGGCGCGCCGCTGCAGGTTTCGGCGGGCGGAGCGCCGGCCGAGTCGCCACCGAGCGTGGCGCGATTGCGCAGCCCGCCGTTCGGGATCGAACAGTCGGCCGCGAGCTCGCCCTCGGCGATGGCATAGGTCACTGTGTAGGTCCAGCGCTCGCTGCCGCCGCTGCCGATCGACTCGTTCGTGACGATCGATCCGCCCGCGGGCAGGCCGAAGCCGCCGAGCGCGCCGTCCTGGATGTCGCCGGTCGTCGTCGCGTAAGCCGGTGCGCTGATCGCGGACATCGTCGCGCCGTTGAAGGCCAGCGCATCGGCGAGGTCGTAGCTGCCGGTGCTGCCACCGCGGTTGTCGACGGTGACGACATAGGTGATCGTGTACTCGTCCGGGTTGCCGGTCGGCACCGGCGAGCTCGCCGACTTCGCGATCGTGACGTCCGGCGCGGTCGGCACGACGACGCACTGCGAGCCGCTCGGCGGGCATGCAGGTGGCGTGGTGCCCGTCTCGTAGGCGAGGTTCGCGATCTGCGTGACGCCGTCGGCGATCGGATCGTCCACCGTCGCGACCACCGTCAGCACCAGGCTGCCGCCCGCCGGCACGCCCAGGCCGCTCCAGGTCACGACGCCTGCCGCGTGCGCGCCGCCGTTGCTCGCGGAGACGAAGCTCGTGTTCGGGTCGAGCGCATCGGTGACGCCGACGTTCGTCGCGTCCGTGCCACCCGTGTTCGCCAGCGTGATCGTCCAGGTCAGTTGTTCACCGGGTTCGGCCTGGCCGGGTCGCGTGCCGCTCTCGGCTGCGAGCGCCTTGGTGATCGTGACCGCGGCCCCGGTCGGCACCACCACGCACTGCGGCCCGTTCGGCGGACACGCCGGCGGCGTGGTGCCGGTTTCGTAGGCGAGGTTCGCGACCTGCGCGACGCCTGTCGGGAGCGGATCGGCCACCGTGACCACGACGGTCAACACGAGGTTGCCGCCCGACGGAATGCTCAGGCCGCTCCACTCGACGTTGCCGGCGACGAGCGCGCCACCGTTGTCGGCACTTGCGAATGCGACGTTCGGATCGAGCTCGTCGGTGACGCCGTAGCCGACCGCGTCGCTGCCGCCGCTGTTGCTCAACGTGATCGTGTAGCTGAGCTGCTCGCCCGGCTCGGCGATGCCCGCGATGCTGCCGTCCTCGCCGGCGAGCGTCTTCACGAGCGCAATGTCGGGCGCCGTCGGCGTCACCACGCAGTGGGCGCCAGCAGGTGGACAGCCGGGCGGCGTCGTGCCCGTTTCGTAGGCGAGGTTCACGATCTGCGAAACGCCTGCGGGCAACGGATCGGCGACCGCGACTTGCACGGTCAGGACCAAGCTGCCGTTCGCGGGCACGACCAGGCCGGTCCACGTCACCGTTCCGCCGGCATGGCTGCCGCCGTTGGAGGCCGCCAGGAACGCGACGTTCGGATCGAGAACGTCGGTGACGCCGTAGCCGGCGGCCGGCGTCCCGGTGCCGTTGCTCAGCGTGATCGCGTAGGTGAGCGTCTCACCCGGCTCGGCCGTGGGTCCGCCCGATTGCAGCGTCTTGGCCAACGTGATGGACGGGTTGACCGGCGTCACTTCTCCGCAGTCGTTCGGCACGGTCGCGCAGTCGACGTCGCCCGGGATGGCTACGGCGTTCGTGATCGATGCACCGCCGACCGTCGGGTTCACCTGCACCGCGAAGGTCAGAACGCTGCTGGCGCCCGCCGCGAGATTGAATGCGAGCGTGTTCCCGCAAGACGATCCCGCGGTGGGAGCGTCGCAGGTGAAGCTGTCGCCGCCGACATGCGTGGTGTCGGCCGGAACCGTCTCGACCACGTCACCGGCGAACAACGTCGCGACCGCGCCACCGGAATTGGTGATCGTGAGGGCATAGGTCAGGACGTCGCCGGGCGAGACCGCAGCCGGCGCCGTGTATGGCGCGCCGTTCACCGTGCTCAGCACCTTCGCGACCGAGATCTCGGGCTCGAGCTGGATCGGGAACGCGCAGGACGTGAGGTCGCGCGCGGCATTCGCCGTGGTGTCGACGCGATGGACGATGACGCCCGTCGCCGGATCGTACTGGTAGTAGGCACTCGGCGAGGGCGCGTTGTTCGCGAGGATCAGCGTGCCGTCCGCCGCGAACGCGATGCCGGCCCAACCGATCGTGCTCGGCGAACCGCCGAGCAGCGGCCGCGTCTGGCGCACGGCCGTGAACGGCGAGCCGCCACCGAGATCGAGGTGGTAGATGTCCTGGCCGACCG
>DAIOWG010000179.1:0-6303 GCA_036758645.1 Dokdonella sp.
GTCCGGAAACTCGCGGAGGCGCTCGGGGCTGACGCCCCTCCCGCGCGACGCGCGAGTTCATTCATGCGCCCCGGACTCCCGCCCCGAGTCAGTGCGCGGGCAGCGAGCAGTCGAACGGCAACCACCCATGCAGCCACGGCGCATGTCCGACGAGCCACGGGCCCGCGAGCGTCAGCGCAGCGCTCGCGAGCAGCACGGCGCCCGCGAGGCGACGGCCGCCCGGGCGCGCGGCGAATCCGAACCAGCGCTGCGCGCCGAACGCGGTCGCGAGCATCGCGGGCGCGGTGCCGAGGCCGAACGCGGCCATCGTCGCGGCCGCGCGCCATGCGTCGAGTTGCAGCGCCGCGATCAGCAGCACGGTGTAAACGAAGCCGCAGGGCATCCAGCCCCAGACCATGCCGAAGCCGAGTGCGCGCGGCAGGCTGTCGACGGGCAGCAGCTTGCGCCCGAGCGGCGCGAGCTTCGGCCAGAGGCGCCGGCCGATGCCGAAGCCCGGATCACGCACGCGGCCGAACGCGACGAATGCGCCGAGCAGCAGCGCGCCTGCCGACAAGACGCGCAGGCCGTTGCGGACGGCGTCGACGTCGAGCAGCGCGATCGCGCCGCCGAGCACGCCGCCGAACAGAAGGCCCGCGAGCGTGTAGGAAAGGATGCGCCCGGCCTGGTAGCCCAGGAGCAGCCCGGGCCGGGGGCGACCGTCCGCGCGCTTTGCGGTCGCGATGCCGAGCGCGCCCGAAATGCCGCCGCACATCACGAGGCAGTGGCCGCTTGCGGCGAGGCCGAGCAGCAGCGCGGCGAACAAGGTGAGACCGTTGTTCATTCGCTCGATCCCCGCTCGTCTTCGCGCGGGCTCGCCGGCCCTGCCTCTGCCGCATCGGGTGGATCCAGCAGCGGCAGCAGCGCGGGCGTCTTCATGTCGTCGAACTGGTCATGGTCGACCGCCCAGAAGAATGCGATGCCGGCGCCGATCAGCAGCAGGATCGACAACGGGATCATCACGATGAGGATCGTCATGCGGCCGCCTCGCGTCGCGAGTGCAGCGCAACCGCAGGCCTGGCCGGCGCGTGCCGGCCAATGCGCAGCGCGTTGAGCACGACGACGAGCGAGCTCAGCGACATGCCGATCGCGGCCAGCCACGGCGGCACGAAACCGAGCGCGGCGAACGGCACCGTGACGAGGTTGTAGCCGAGCGCCCAGCGCTGGTTCTGGCGCAGGATCGCCATCGTTTCCCGTGCAGTCGCGCGCGCGCCCGCGAGTGCGTCGAGCCGTTCGCCGGCGAGCACGATGTCGCTCGCGGCCTGCGCGAGTTCGGCCCCGCTCGCGAGCGCGACTGCGACGTCGGCGCCCGCGAGCACCGGTGCGTCGTTGATGCCGTCGCCGACAGCGACCACGCGCGCGCCCTGCGCACGCAGGTCGGAGAGCCGCGCGAGCTTGTCCGCGGGCCTGAGCCGCGCGTGCCATGCGTCGATGCCGAGCCGCGTGGCGACCGCATCGACTTTCGATGGCGCATCGCCGCTCGCGATCTCCAGCGACAGGCCCTCGGCGCGCAGCGCGGCCACGGCGTCCTGCGCGCCCGCGCGCACGCGCTCGGACAGGTGGAAGGCCGCGAGAAGCCCGCGCTCGTCGGCGAGCACGACCGCGTCTTCGAGTTCGTCGGCGACCACGCGATCGGAGAGTGCGTAGTCGGCGCGACCGAGGCGGAGTCGGTGCGCATCGACGGTGCCGCAGAGGCCGCCGCCGGCTTCGGCCGCGACATCGGTCGCAGTGCGCGGCGCGAGTCCGATGCCCTGCTGCGCGATCGCGCGCGAGGCCGGATGGCGGCTGCCGCGCGCGAGTGCGGTCGCCAGCGCGAGTGCTTCGTCGCGGTGGATGCCAGGCGCGGTCTCGATGCGTTCGAGGTCGAGCTCGGGTTCGGTCAGCGTTCCGGTCTTGTCGAACACGACGTGGGTCGCGCGCGCGAGTTGTTCGATCGCGTCGGGCTTGACCACCAGCACCCCGGCGCTCGCGAGCACGGACAGCGCGCGCGTCAGCGCGGCGGGCACCGCGAGCGCGAACGCGCAAGGGCAGGAGACGACGAGCACCGAGAGCGTCGCGGCGAACGCGCGCGACGGGTCGACGAGGATCCAGCCGAGCGCGGTCAGCATCGCGAGCACGAGCACGCGCGCGACGAACCCTGCGGCCGCGCGTTCTCCGGCTTGCGCGAGGCGCGGTCGCGTCGTCGCCGCGCGCATGACCAGCAGCGCGATCCCGGCCAGCACCGTCTCGGCGCCGACGCGCTCGACGAGCAGTTCGGCCGGGCCTTCGACCAGCAGGCTGCCCGCGACGAGCGGATCGCCGCAGCGCTTGCGCACCGGTGCCGATTCGCCCGAAAGCAGCGCCTCGTCGACGCGACAAGCCGCGTTCGCGAGGGTGCCGTCCGCGGGCACGCCGCTGCCTTCCGCGACATGCACGCGGTCGCCGGGCTTCAGTTCGGCGGCGCCGACGCGCTCGAGCGATCCGTCGCCGCGGATGCGGTCGGCGAAGCGCGGCGCGAGTCGCGCGAGCGCGTCGGTGAGGTCACCCGCGCGATGACGCGCGCGCATCTCGAGGTGGCGCCCGACCAGCAGGAGGAACGCGAACATGCTGACCGAGTCGAAGTAGACCTCGCCGCCGCCGCGCAGCGCCTCGAACACGCTCGCCGCGTAGATCAGCGCGATCGCGAGCGCGACCGGCACGTCGATGCCGAGCACGCGCGCGCGCAACGCGCGGCGCGCGCCTGCGAAAAACGGTCTTGCCGAATAGAACACCACCGGCGTCGCGACCAGCAAGCCGAACCAGCGCAGCAGGTCGCGCGTGCTGTCGTCGATGCCGTGGAATGCGCCGAGGTAGAGCCCGGTCGCGTACATCATCGCCTGCATCGCGCCGAAGCCCGCGACCACCAGGCGTTTGAGCGCCGCGCGCGACTCGCGCTGGCGCGCGTCGTCGATCGCCTCGGCATCGAGCGGCAGCGCCTCGTAGCCGGTGCGCGCGAGCGCTTCGACGACATGCTCCAGCGACGCGGCGTCCGGGCGCCAGACCACGCGTGCGCGGCGCGCAGTCGCGTTGACCTGCACGCGTTCGATGCCGGGCAGACTGCCGAGCGAGCGTTCGATCAACCAGACGCAGGCGCTGCAGCGGATGCCCTCGACGAGCAGCACCGCCTCGCGCGTACCGTCGGCGGCGTCGCGCACGAGATGGCGCTCGATCCCGGGACGCGACC
Source organism: Dokdonella sp. (assembly GCA_036758645.1). Lineage (GTDB taxonomy): Bacteria > Pseudomonadota > Gammaproteobacteria > Xanthomonadales > Rhodanobacteraceae > Dokdonella_A. The sequence goes on from DAIOWG010000179.1 coordinate 3,239, forward strand.
AGGCCTGCGCGGACGCGGGTGCCGACGGAGGGCGCCGTGCGGGTTCGCTGCGCAGCCGGTAATAGTCGGCGAGGCCGAGCTGCTCGATCCACTCGGCCGCGGCGCGGCATCCCTGGCAGCACATCGCACGCGGCTGGCCACCGATCATCGCGACCGGCGCGTCGCGTGCGGGCAGCGGTTCGCCGCAATGCCAGCACGCATTCGCCAACCCGTTCATTGCGGCGGCTCGGGTGGCGCTTCCGCCGGGGCCGCCGTCGGCGCTTGCGTCGGTGCCGCGATCGGTTCGTTCGTCGGGACCTTGAACACGCGCGCACCGGTCGGCACCGCTTCGTCCGCATGGCGCGAGCCGAGCACGATCATCCAGATGCACCCTGCGAGCGATGCGACGAAGATCGCGAGGCCGAGCCAGGCCACCGGTTGCCGGTACCAGCCGCCGCGCGGTTTCGGATCGCCAGCCATGACGGTCGCGGCCTCAGCCCCTGCCTTTCGACTGCGCGTGCAGCCAGGCCATGATCACGTGCACTTCGGCATCGTCGAGACGCGACTTCCATGCAGGCATGCTGCCGCCGCGACCGTGGTCGATCGTGCGGCGGATCGTGTCGAGGTCGCCGCCGTAGAGCCAGATCGAATCGGTGAGGTCGGGTGCGCCGAGCGCCCTGTTGCCCTTGCCGTCGACACCATGGCAGGCCGCGCAGACCGGGAACTGCACTTGGCCCGCCGCCGCCGCGGCCTTGTCGTGCGGCGCTCCCGACAGGCTCAGCACGTAGTGCGCGAGCTTGTCGGTGCCGCCTTCGCCGAGCGAGGGGCCGAGCGCCGGCATCGTGCCGTGGCGGCCTTCGAGGATGCTCGCGCGGATCGCGTCCTCGTCGCCGCCGTACAGCCAGTCGGTGTCGGTGAGATCGGGCGCGCCGAGCAGCACGTTGCCCTGCGCCGTGCGACCGTGGCAGCCCGCGCAGTTGTCGACGAACATGCGTTCGCCGATGCGCACGGCGGACGGGTTCGCCGAGAGTTTCGGGATCGGCAGCGACAGGTAGAACTGCTTGTACTCGCCGATGCGCGAGTTCATCGCGGCGATGTCGTCGGCGAGCTGCCCGTGCGAGGTCCAGCCGAGCAGGCCCTTCGAATTGCCGAACCCCGGGTAGAGCGCGAGGTAAGCGAGGCCCCAGGCGAACATGCTCGCCGACAGGAACACCCACCAGCGTGGCAACTTGCGCACGCCTTCGCGCAGCACGCCGTGCGCCCACACGTGCCCGCTGGTGCCGTCGGGCTGCACCGGGATTTCGACGCGCTGTCCCCAGATGAACAGGAAGAACGTGATGCCCATGTTGAGCACCACGAGGAACATCACCCACAACGACCAGCCGAGGCTCATGGCTCGTCTTCTCCGTCCTTCATCGGGATGCGCGAAAGCGCGTCGTACTTCTGCTTGTGGCGCTTGTTCCAGACCCAGATCCAGATGCCGATGAAACTGAGCATCAGGATCACCGTGATCACGCCCACCATGTGGCCCCAGACAGGGTTCATGGCGTCGCGCCGGCGTGGGTCGGCTGCACGATGCCGGGCTGCGCGCCGCGGGCGGTGCCGAGCCCCTGCAGGTAGGCAACCAGTGCATCGAGCGCGGTCTTGCCCTCGAGCGCCTTCGGAGCCGATGCGATGTCCGCGTCTGCGTAGGGGTCGCCGAGCGTGCGCAGCGTGCGCATGCGCGCCATGATGTCGTCGGCGTCGATCGGTTCGTCCTCGAGCCACGGGTATCCCGGCATGTTCGATTCCGGCACGACCTTGCGCGGATCGATCAGGTGCAGGCGCTGCCAGTCGTCGGAGTACTTGCCGCCGATCCGCGCGAGGTCCGGGCCGGTGCGCTTGGAACCCCACTGGTGCGGGCGGTCGTACACCGATTCCTCGCCCACCGAGTAGTGGCCGTAACGCTGCGTCTCCGCGCGCAGCGCGCGGATCATCTGGGTGTGGCAGAGATAGCAACCCTCGCGCACGTAGATGTCCTTGCCCGCGAGCCGCAACGGGTCGTAGGGCACGACGTCGGCGCTCGGCGCGATCGCGTGCGCGCGCATGAACAGCGGCGTGATCTCGGCGAGTCCGCCGAGCGACACCATGATCGCGATGCCGATGCCGAGCTTGCCGGCGTGCTTCTCGATCGCCTCGAAATACCGGTATCCACCTGCCATGGTGCTGCCCTTAGTTGAAAAGTGCGGCCACGGATGGCCGCTTCCGGAATGCCGTCATTCGATCGCATCCCCGTCGCGGGACATGTGCCGAAGCCGCGAGCATGGATGCGCGCATCAGCTTGCAACCGGCAGCGGGGCCGGGACCTGGTGCGGCACCGGCTCGGGGATCGGCACCGGGATCGGCGAGATCAGGTGCTTGCGCGCGTCCGACGCGGTATGCCAGAGGTTCCACGCCATCACGACCATGCCGATCACGATCAGCACGCCGCCGAGGAAGCGCACGAGGTAGAGCGGCTTGACCGCGATGAGGCTGTCGATGAACGCGTACGTCAGCGAGCCGTCGTCGCCGGTCGCGCGCCACATCAAGGCCTCGGTCACGCCGGCCGCCCACATCGAGATCACGTACAGCAGCAGGCCCGAGGTGTGCAGCCAGAAATGCCATTCCATCGCCCCGCGCGAGTGCATCTCGGGCTTGCCGAGCGCGCGCGGCGCCATCGCGTACAGCGATCCGATCGTGATCATCGCGACCCAGCCGATCGAGCCGGCGTGCACGTGGGCAATCGTCCAGTCGGTGTAGTGCGAGAGCGCGTTGACCGACTTGATCGCCATCATCGAGCCTTCCAGCGTCGACGCGGCGTAGAACACCAGCGCGAGCACCATGAACTTCGCCGCCGGGTCGGTCTTGAGCTTGTGCCACGAGCCGTTGAACGTGAGCAGGCCGTTCGCGGCCGAGCCCCAGCTCGGCATCAGCAGCACCAGCGAGAAGGCCATGCCGACCGACTGCACCCAGTCGGGCAGCGCGGTGTACATCAGGTGGTGCGAGCCGGCCCACATGTAGACCGAGATCAGCGCCCAGAAATTGACGATCGAGAAGCGGTAGCTCCA
>DAIOWG010000180.1:0-1486 GCA_036758645.1 Dokdonella sp.
CGACGTCATCGCCTTCGCGGAATGCCCTCGCCTCCGCATGCAGCCAATCGCGGAACGCGAGGAAGCCCGCATGGTTGCGCGATCGTTCCGGATAGACGAGGTAGTGCGCGTAGCGCGCCTTCATGCGTTCGGGGAACAGCACGACGAGCCGGCCGGCCTGCACCTGCGGCCGGATCAGGGTCTCGCGTCCGAGCGAGATGCCCATGCCTTCGAGCGTCGCGCGCTGCAGCGTGTCGGTGTCACTGAACGTCGCGACGTAGCGCGAAGGCGCCTTGCCTCCGAAGCGCTCGAACCACTGCGGCCATGGATCATCGGGACTCAACAGCGGCCAATCGCCGAGCTGGGCGAGGCGCGGGCGCTTGCGGCCCGCGAGCAGGGCCGGGCTCGCCACCGGCGTCAGCCATTCCTCGAACAGCAGTTCGGCGGTCAGTCCGGTCCAGTTGCCCGGTCCGTAGCGCAGGCCGGCGTCGAAGCGTCCGTCCGTGAAATCCACGCGCGCGATCGACGAATCGAGGTTGAACTCGTAATCGGGATGGCTCTCGACGAAGCGCGCGAGCCGCGGCATCAGCCAGCTCGAAGCCAGCGTCGGCAGTGCGCTGATGCTGAGCACGCAGTCGCGCCGCACGCGCAACGGCTGCAATGCCGCGTCGATCGCGTCGAGGTGCGGACCGACGCGCTGCAGCAGCGATTCGCCCTCGGCCGTGGTCTTGAGCCCGCGCGGTCCGCGCACGAACAGCGTGCGCCCGAGTCGGCTCTCCAGCAGCCGCACCTGGTGGCTCAGCGCGCTCACGGTCAGGTGCAGGCGCTCGGCAGCGCGCGTCATGTTGCCGGCGCGCGCGGCCGTCACGAACACCTGCAACGCGTTCAGCGGCGGTCGATCCATGTTCGAAAAACCTCAAGGCAGGCTGTCAAAGATGTCGCTTCCGGCTACACGCAAGGATGCCTAATCTTCGTGTCGAGCAGCAAGTGCTGCAATCGATGAGGACCAAGCCATGTTGAAGGAATTGAACAGCATCTTCGCCGGCCTGCTCGGCCTGCAAGGCTATCCGGTGCCGCCGCCGGTGGCGACTTCGCAGGCGCCTGCGCGCGTCGGCACGCACCTGCCAGCCGCGCGTGCAAGCATCCGGACATCGCGCGCGGGTGCGGGCCGCGTGGCCCGGTCGCCGACCGGGCTGGGAGCACGCCGATGAACGCCCCTGCCTGGCGTACCGCGCCATGGCTGCCACTCGCGGGCGCAGCCCTGGCCACCGTCGCATGGTCGTCCGCGTTCGCGGCGGTCGCGCACGGACTGCGCGCGTTCACCCCGGCCGAACTCGCACTGCTTCGATTCGGAATCGCCTCGCTCGTGCTCGCACCGGCCGTCATGCTCGGCTGGATCCGGTTGCCTCCGCGCAGCGACTGGCCTGCGGTCGCGCTGCTCGCCTTGATCGGCATGACCCTCTACCAGCTTGCGTTCGGGCAAGCGATGACGCGCGTGTCGGTCGGC
>DAIOWG010000180.1:1586-6274 GCA_036758645.1 Dokdonella sp.
TACCTCGCGATCGTCCCGACCGTGTTCGGCTATGTGCTCTGGAACTGGGCGCTGTCGCGTGCGCCGGCGTCGACGGTCTCCAGCATGCTGTACGCGCAGCCGCTGCTCGCAAGCGTGATCGCCTGGGCCTGGCTCGGCCAGACCGTCGGCCCGCTGACGCTGATTGGCGGTGCGCTGACGCTCGGGGGCGTCGCGCTGACCGTGCGCGGTTCACGCAAGCCCGCGCCGGCCCCCGCACCGCGTCTCTCCCAGGCCTGCCTGCGCGCGGCCTGCGTCGCGATCACGCATGGCGTGCGGATCCAGATCCGTTGAGGGTTCCACGCGTGCGGTCGGGTCCCGGCACAGGACCGTGTGGGAGGAGCTCCAGCCCCGAGCTCTTCGATCCGATCGCCGGTTGCCCACGCGAAGCTCGCGACTGAAGTCCCTCCCACAGGAACCGAAGTACCGCAGGGGGTCGCAGCCGCGCAGGGATGCCTCACCGTCGCGATCCCGGGAAGGTCGCCGCTGCGCCGCTCCTGCGGGAAGCGGCAGGGCTCACGCGAAGTCGGCGGGTTGCGCGAACAGCTCGGGTTGCGCGGGCGTGTCGTCCGGATCGTGGAAGTTGGAGAGCCCGACGCCGACCAGGCGGTACAACGTCGTCGCGGGCAGCTCGACCTGTTGCGCCAGCGACACGGCGATCGCCGCCAGCGCCTGCCCGGAGCGCGGCGGCGCATCGGGCGTGCGGCTGCGCGTCAAGATGCGGAATTCGCGCGTCTTGAGTTTCAGCACCACGGTGCGTCCGATGCGTTCGCTGCGGCTCGCCGCCTGCCAGGTCTTGCCCGCGAGTTCCGCGATCTTCGGAGCGAGCGCGGACAGCGGCACGTCGTCGGCAAAGGTGTCCTCGGACGAGATCGACTGCGTCGGCCGATCCGGGCGCACCTCGCCGTGGTCGATGCCATGCGCGAGTTCCGACAGACGCCGACCGTATCGCCCGAAGCGCGCCTCGAGTGCACGTGCATCGAACGCGCGCAGTTCGCCGACGGTGCGGATGCCGAGCGCCGCGAGCTTGCCGTCCATGACCTTGCCGACGCCGTGGATGCGCGACACCGGCAGTGGCGCGAGGAACGCGTCGACTTCGTGCGGGCGGATCACGAACAGGCCATCGGGCTTGCGCCAGTCCGACGCGATCTTGGCGAGGAATTTCGCCGGCGCGACGCCGGCCGAGGCGGTCAGGCGGGTCTCCTCGCGGATCTCGGCGCGTATCGCCCTCGCGATCGCGGTCGCGCTCGCGAGGGCGGATCTGGGCGCGGTCACGTCGAGGTAGGCCTCGTCGAGCGACAGCGGTTCGACCAGGTCGGTGTGGCGCAGCATGATCGCGCGCACCGCGGTCGACACGGCCTTGTAGCGCGTGAAATCCGGCGGGACGAACACCGCGTCGGGACACAGGCGTTCGGCGCGCACGGCCGGCATCGCCGAGCGCACGCCGAACTTGCGCGCTTCGTAGCTCGCGGCGCAGACGACCGAGCGCGCGCCGCGCCACGCGACCACCACCGGGCGGCCGCGCAGCGAGGGATCGTCGCGTTGCTCGACCGACGCGTAGAACGCGTCCATGTCGATGTGGATGTACTTGCGCATGCGCGAAGACCGCCCGTGGTCGCGCGATGCTACCGCGGCCTACGCGCGGGGGCGCCGGTTTCCTACGCCATCGCGCGACGGAAGGTGCTCGCGCCGCGATCCGCGGCCGCGCAGGATATGCATCGATGGAAGGCCAGGGAGGCTGCACCGATGCGAAAGGAACATTCGCCATTGCCGCGCCGCGCCATGCGGTTGCTTGCGCTGACGTTCGTGTTGTCTTTGCCGTGCACGGCTGGCGCGGCGCCGAAGGTGTATCGATGCACGGCAGGCACGGGTCCGAGCGTTTACCAGGATCGACCTTGCGCCGATCCGGCGCGACAGCAACGGGTCGAGTTCGCGCCGGCACCGGTCGCCGAGGCCGCGACCGAGCGCGTGGCGAACGCGAAGGCGCGCACCGGACCCGCGCCACGCGCGTCGGGCCGCAAGGCGCGTTCATCCAAGCCGGTGCAATCCTTCGAGTGCCGCGCGGCCAATGGCGAGCTGTTCTATCGTCACGTGCGCTGCCCGGGCTCGATCCCCGCCGGAGCGCCGGCGCGGAGCGCGGGGCGCGGCAGCGCGAGCCGCGTCGGCGTGCGCGCGACGCCGTTGCCGCGCCGCGAAGCCTGCCGCCGGATCCAGGCCGGCGCGCGCAGCGGTCGCGCCGGGCGCGAACGCGACGAAACCGTGACGACCTACGAGCGCAACCTCGGCCGAGATCCCTGCCGACGGTTCTGAGCCCCGATCGGTGGCCAGCGCGCGGCATCGCCGGGTGCGCGCCGGCGCGGTACGATGCGGCCCCGCGACCCGGAGCTTCGAACATGCGCATGCGGACCCGCACCCTGCCGGCAGTCCTGCTGCTGGCCGTCCTGATCGCGGCGTGCTCGCCAGCGGGACCGACGCCCGAAGAGCAGGCCGCTGCGGCAGCCGCGGCGGTGGAAGCGCAGGCGAACAAGGCACTCGAACTCTATCGCACGCTGATCAACGAAGAATCCTGGGAGCTCGCGGCGCCGATCGGGCAGGAAATCGTCGACAAGTACCCGGGCAGCACCGCTGCCACCGAAGTCGCGACGACGCTCGCGGATGCGCGCACGAAGGGCGAGGCGATCGCGGCGCGGCGGCGTCTGCAACAGCTCTGGATCTACCAGTCGGGCGAGGAATCGGGCGGCCAGCAGAACGTGGCATCGATCTACAGCAGCGACGCGGTCGCGAGCGCGCGCGTGCGGCTCGTGCTGCGCCGGCACACCGACTGGGGCCAGAGCGTGTACCTGTTCGGCTCCGGCAAGGGCTTCGAGTGCCGCGGCAACTGCAGCCTCGATGCGCGCATCGACGGCAAGCCGGCAAGGATCAAGGCCTACCTTCCGGCAACCGGCGAGCCGGCGCTGTTCATCCGCGACGACAAGGCGTTCCTCGCGACGCTCGAAGCCGCGCGCCGGATCGAACTCGACGTGCGCGAGAACGGCAAGGCGCCGCGCACGCTGGTGTTCGAAGTCGGCGGCTTCGATGCCTCGCGCTGGCCGGCACCGGCAAAGCCCGCGAAAACGTAGGCTGGTCGACCGAAGGTCGGCCGGCGCCCTGCCGCACGCGACGACGGTCTGCGACCCGCGCCGCCGTCCTGCGATGGGTGCGGGAGGGACTCCCGTCCCGGCTTTGCTCGTGGAAGCGGCGATCGGATCGAAGAGCTCGGGGCTGAAGCCCCTCCCACATGCTGCGCGGCCGGCCTCGCCAGGCGCGCCCAGCCCGCGCATGTTCGGCGCTCCGAGCGCCTCAGATCGCCTCGGGATCACTCGCTTCGAGCCGCACGCCGGTCGCGACCACTTCGTAGTGGCGATGCGACAGCACGCGCAGCTCGCCGCCGTCCGCGAGGCACACCTTCGCGAGCTTCTCGATGTGCGCGTTCTCGTGGCTGGCGGGCTCGACGTAGACGTGCACTTCGTAGTCCTGCCCGTCGCTGCCGCGTGCATGGAAGATGTGCTTGAGGACCACCGGTCGGCCCGATCCGCCGCGGGAGGCCACCATGCGCTGACGCGCCTGAACGCCGCGTTTCGCGGCGGTTGGGTCCGTGCGCGCTAGACTCGCGCATCCGGCCGCAGCCTGCGGTCGCGCCGTTCACGGAGTTCGTCATGATTCGCATCCTGCTGCTCGCGCTGCTGTTCGCCGTTCCCGGCCTCGTGCACGCGCAAGCAGGCGGCGGCCCCGAGCCCGGCGATGCCGCGCCGGCCTTCCGCCTGCAGGACCAGAAAGGCAACTGGCGTGCACTGGCCGACCGTGCCGGCGAATGGACCGTCCTCTATTTCTATCCGAAGGATTTCACGCCGGGTTGCACGACCCAGGTCTGCACGTTCCGCGACGACATCATCGCATTGCGCAAGGCTGGCGCCGACGTCTGGGGCGTCAGCCTCGACGACGTCGCTTCGCATGCGGAATTCGCGGAAAAGTACAAGGTACCGTTCCCGCTGTTGTCGGATGCGGACCGGGCCGTGGCGAAGGCCTACGGCGTGCTGGTATCGAAGCTCGGCATGGAGCACGCACGCCGCGAAACCTTCCTGATCGATCCCGCGGGCAAGGTCGCGCGCCGCTACCGCGACGTCGATCCGAAGGAAAACTCGAGGCAGGTGCTCGCGGACCTCGCCGCCCTGCGCGAGAAGGGCACCGCGGGCGACTGAGATGGCGCGCGCGCGCGGCGGGGTGTCGAACGGCAGCGTTGCGCGCGTCACGAGTTTCGCGCCGCAGGTGGCCGAGGGTTGCCGCGTGCTCGTGCTCGGCACCGCGCCAAGCCAGCGCTCGCTCGAGCTGCGGCAGTCCTACGCGCATCCGCAGAACCTGTTCTGGCCGTTCATGGGCGAGCTCTTCGATGCCGGTCCGGACCGGCCATATGCAGAACGCATCGCGCGCCTGCATCGTCGCGGCATCGGCATCTGGGACGTGCTCGAGAGTTGCGAACGGCCGGGCAGCCTCGACAGCGCGATCCGCCCCGGCAGCGAGATCGCGAACGACATTCCGGCGCTGCTCGACCGGCATCCGACGATCAGCGCACTCGCGATCAATGGCGCGAAAGCGCTGCAGGTGTTCCAGCGCCGGATCGAACCCGCGATCCC
>DAIOWG010000181.1:0-2133 GCA_036758645.1 Dokdonella sp.
ATCGCCGGGCCCGCGAACGCATCGATCACGCGCGTCATGATCCCGCGTCCCCAGTATCGCCGGCCCAGCCAGTAGCCGAGCTCGGCCGAATGGCGATGCACGTCGACGCCCGGATGCAGGCTGACGCCACCGACCGCGGCGCCGTCGATCTCGATCGCCCAGGCGCGCTCGGACTCGTCGACCGCGCGCGCGAGCCATGCGCGCCCGTCATCACCCGTGTACGGGTAAGGAAAGCGATCGCGCAGCCCGCGCGAGACATCGGCATGGCTCGCGTTCGCGACCAGGCTCGCAAGGTCGTCGGAACGCCAGGCGCGCAGGCGCGCAGGCGCGCATTCGACGCGCAGCAACGGATCGGATGAGAGCACGCTGTCCATGGCCCGATCCTACCGCAGCCGCACGCACGCGCGGGATCACGGGAGCTTGCGTCGACGTGCTGGCGGATCGAAGATTCGCCGCCCATCCTGCGTGGAGTCGCGCATGGACCATCCGATCGAAGTCATCGAAGCCGACATCACGACGCTCGCGCTCGACGCGATCGTCAATGCGGCGAACGAAAGCCTGCTCGGTGGGGGCGGCGTCGACGGTGCGATCCATCGCGCGGCGGGGCCGCAGTTGCTCGCGGCGTGCCGTGCCTTGCCCGAGGTGCGACCCGGCGTGCGCTGCCCGACCGGCGAGGCGCGCATCACGCCGGGTTTCGACTTGCCCGCGCGGCACGTGATCCACACGGTCGGGCCGGTCTGGGAAGGCGGCGAATCGGGCGAGCCGGACCTGCTCGCGTCCTGCCACGTCGAGTCGCTGCGACTCGCCGACATGCACGACCTCGAAGCGATTGCGTTCCCCGCGATCAGCTGCGGCGTGTACGGCTATCCGGTGCAGGCGGCGGCCGCGATCGCCGTGCGCGCGGTGCGCGAATGGCTCGCCGCGCATGCACGGCCGCGCCGCGTGGTGTTCTGCTGCTTCGGCGGCTCGGCGCTGCGCGCGTTCCGCGTCGCGCTCGACCTGCGCTGAGGCGCGCGACGGCGTGTCGCCGATGACGGAATCCGTCGCCGAACGGCGTTGTCCGGTGCACCCGCGTCGATCGCTCGCGCGCACTTGCGATCGGTCCATCGCGCATGCCTATCATGCTGCACGGCAGCAGCCTCCCGGCCTCCTCCTCCCCTGACAGGAACAGTCGCCATGCGCCACGATTCCATCCTCGACACCATCGGCAACACCCCGATCGTCAAGCTGCATCGCATGCCACCCGCGCACGTCGACCTCTACGTGAAGGTCGAGGCATTCAACCCCGGCGGCTCGGTCAAGGACCGGCTCGCGATCGCGGTGATCCTCGATGCGGAGCGGCAAGGCATGCTCAAGCCCGGCGACACCGTGGTCGAGGCGACGTCGGGCAATACCGGTGTCGCGCTCGCAATGGTCTGCGCCGCGCGTGGCTACAAGTTCGTCGCGGTGATGACCGAGACGTTCTCGATCGAACGCCGCAAACTCATGCGCGCGTACGGCGCGAAGGTGATCCTGACGCCGGCCGCCGAGCGCGGCAGCGGCATGGTGCGCAAGGCCGGGGAACTCGCGAAGGCGCATGGCTGGTTCCTCGCGAGCCAGTTCCGCAACCCGGCCAATCCCGCGTACCACCGCAGCACGACCGCGGCGGAGATCCTGCGCGATTTCGCGGGCAGCCGGCTCGACTATTTCGTGACGGGATGGGGCACGGGCGGAACGCTGACCGGCGTCGGCGAGGTGCTCAGGGTCGCGCGGCCGGACGTGAAGATCATCGCGACCGAGCCCGCGGGCGCTGCATTGCTGTCAGGCCAGGAATGGAAGCCGCACAAGATCCAGGGCTGGACACCGGACTTCCTGCCCGAAGTGCTGAACCGCAGCGTCGCGCATGCGATCGAACCCGTCGACGAGGTACTCGCACGCGACACCGCGCGCCGGCTCGCGACCGAGGAAGGCATCTTCGGCGGCATTTCGTCGGGTGCCACGCTCGCCGCCGCACTGAAGGTCGCCGAAAGCGCACCCGGGGGTTCGGTGCTGCTCGCGATGCTGCCCGATACCGGCGAACGTTATCTGTCGACCTTCCTCACCGAAGGCATGAACGAAGGCTCCGACGACGAGGACGGTCTCGCGTCGCTGTAG
>DAIOWG010000181.1:2233-6244 GCA_036758645.1 Dokdonella sp.
CACCGAAGGCATGAACGAAGGCTCCGACGACGAGGACGGTCTCGCGTCGCTGTAGCCGCCCACCCTGTACGCGATGCGCGGGAATCCGCAATTCCATGTCCGGCCGGTTTCATGCGCGGATCGCCCACGGGGTGGGCTCCTGCAATGCACCGCTTCGTGCAGGCGCGCACCCTGTGCGCGATCGCGCCAGCCCGATTGCCTGCGCCTGCACCGGTTCGCTGCGCGGATCGCCCACAGGGTGGGCTCCTGCGATGCACCGCTTCGTGCAGGCGCGCACCCTGTGCGCGATCGCGCCGGCCCGATTGCCTGCGCCTGCACCGGTTCGCCGCGCGGATCGCCCACAGGGTGGGCTCCTGCGATGCACCGCTTCGTGTAGGCGCGCACCCTGTGCGCGATCGCGCGGGCCCGATTGCTTGCGCCTGCACCGGTTCGCTGCGCGGATCGCCCACAGGGTGGGCTCCTACAAGCCTCGCAGTTGTCGCAATCGCTCGGCCGCATACGAACTGATGTCGACGTCGACTCCGTCGCCCGCCGGCAGGCTCGCGAGTCGTGCTCGCGCCTGCGCGACGCGGCCATGGTCGGCTTCGCAGGCGGCCGCGAGGATCGTGGCTTCGCTGCGTGCGGCATCGGCGATCCCGTCGATCACGAGCACCTCGAGCAGCGGGCCGCAGTCGGCCGGCATCGCACCCGTACGCAGCAACAGGCGCGCATGCTGCAACCGTGGCGGGGCCGCAGCGGCGCCGCCGAAATGGGCGCCCTCGCCGGCGGTGAACGGCAACGTGCGCGCGGATTGCTCGAGCGCGCGCGCGACGTCGCCCAGATCCTCGAGCGCCTTCGCGAGCGCGACCGTCGCGCGCGCCGCGGTGCGGCCCTCCCGTTCGTTGCGCCGCTCGCAGATCGCGAGCGCCTCCTCGAGATACCCGATCGCGCGCGCCGGCTCGCCGGCGAGCGTGCGGCTCGCGCCTGCATTCACGAGCGCGTCCGCCACGCGACGATGATCGGCGGGAAGGTGCGCACGCAGCACCGCCAGCACGTCCTCCATCACGCGCGCCGATTCCGCGTGGCGCCCGAGGTTGCGCAGCGATACACCCCAGCTGATCAAACCGGAGACCGTGCGCGGATCGCCCTTGCCATAGACCTGCTCGATCGCCTGCAGCGCCTCCCGGCACAACCGTTCGGCCTCGACGTAGCGCTTCGCATGGCCCATCGCGAGCGAGTACGCGTGGATGATCATCGCCTTGCGCGCGAGCGGCAGGTCGGTCGCCGCCTGCGCGGCGCGGTAGCTCGGCTCGATCAGCGGCAGCGCGTCGGCCGGCCGATCGAGCGCCTTCAGCGTCACCGCGGTCACCGGGAGCATGTGCGCGACGTCGTCCGACAGCGGACCGAGATATTGCCTGCGCACCGCGAGCGCGCGCTCGAGATACGCCCAGGCTTCGGCGTGGCGATCGAGGTTGCCGAGCGCAATGCCGGTCGAGGAGTCGACGCGCGCGAGCAACAACGGATCGTCGATGCCATGCGCATGGATCATGCGACGCACCTGGCCGTACTCGGCCAGCGTGTCCTCGTAGCGGCTGTTGGTGGACAGCGACGAGGCGAGCGCGATGCGCGTGTCGATCTCGGCGCGGACGTCGCCGCTCGCGCGCGCCGACTCCAGCGCCCGCTGCATCAGCCCCTGCACGAAGCCGCCGTCACCGAGCCGCGAATGCGCGCGGCCCATCGCGACCAGCAAGGCCGCGCGCGTGGCAGGGTCGAGGTCGGTCTGCTCGTCGATGCGCGCGATGCCGCGAGCGAGCAGTTCGATCGCGCTCGGAACCTTGCCGTCGTTGGCGCCGGGTTCGGCTTCGGAGAACACGCGCGTGAGGAACTCGACGACCGCGCCGGACTTTCGCGCCTCGGCTTCGGCGATGTCACGCTGGGCGCGCGCCCGTTCGGCCTGCCACAGAGCGGCGCCGAGCCCGCCGACCAGCGATGCCAGCGCGACGACCGCGAGGCCGGCTGCGAGCGCGTGGCGCTGCAGGAAGCGCGTCGCGCGGTAGCTGAAATTGCCGCGGCGCGCCTTCACCGGTGCTTGCGCGAGGTAGGCGCGCACGTCGTCGGCCATCGCCTCGACCGAGGCGTAACGTTGTGCCGGCTCCTTGCGCAGCGCCTTCAGCACGATCGCGTCGAGGTCGCCACGCAGGCGCGCGCGCAGGCTCGACGGCCGCAGGTTGCGCGCCTGCGCGCGGGCGGTGGCCTCGGCACCCGCTTCGTTCGCGATGCGCGAGGGTCGCGGCGGCTCTTCCGTGAGGATCGCCTGTTCGTAGGCGGCGGGCGTCGAGGCGGTGTTGCGGTAGGGGCGGCGCCCGGTCAGCAGTTCGTACAGCAGCAACCCGAGCGCGTGCACGTCGACGCCGGTCGTCACCGGCCTTCCCTGGATCTGTTCGGGGGCCGCATATTCGGGCGTGAACGCGCGCATCGCGGTCGCCGTCGCGCCGGCGTCCGACTCGAGCAGCTTCGCGATGCCGAAATCGAGGAGCTTCACCTGGCCGTCGCGGTCGACGAGGATGTTCGACGGCTTGAGGTCGCGGTGCACGACGAGGCTGCGGTGCGCGTGCGCGACCGCTTCGCAGACTGCGAGGAACAAGGCCAGGCGCTGCACGATGTCGAGGCGACGTTGGTCGCAGTGGTCGCCGATCAGGGTGCCGTCGACGTATTCGAGCACGAGATAGGGCTTGCCATCCTCGCTGACGCCGCCATCGATCAGGTGCGCGATGTTCGGATGGTTCAGGGTCGCGAGGATCTGGCGCTCGGCGCGGAACCGCTGCAGCAAGGCATCGGCATCCCATCCGCCGCGCACGAGCTTGACCGCGGCCTTCTGTGCGTACGCGCCATCGGCGCGCTCGGCGAGCCAGACCGCGCCCATGCCGCCGCGACCGATCTCGCGCAGCAGCCGCCACGCGCCGATGCGCCGGCCGGCGAGTTGTTCGCGTTCACGCTCGCGCGCATCCGCATCGAACGCTTCGACGAGGTCGGGATGACCCGCGGCAAGCCCCGCGGTCGCCGCGGATCCGGCGTCGGCCCGCAGCAGCAGTTCGACTTCGTGGCGCAGGCCCGGCTCGCCCGCGCAGGCGAGGTCGAGGAACGCACTGCGTTCGGACGCCGGCAGGTCCGATGCGCGCTCGAACAGGTCGCGAACGCGCTGCCAGGTGTCGGCTTGCATCGGCGTGGGCTCCGGAGTCGGCGTCGGCGACGCAGGGTGCCATGGTGCGGCGTAGGCCGGGCCCGCGTCAGCCCGGACTATCCCTCAAAATGCTTGCGGGCGCGCGGCACGCGACCGCACAGCCGATCGAGCGGGCGATCCTTCGGCGAACGGGCTCGCAACGAAGAACGGGCGCCGAAGCGCCCGTTCCGTCCATCACGCGTGTCGCGATCGCCTCAGCCGGTCTTCTTCCACTGGCCGAGCGCCGCGAGGCCGTTCTGCCTCGCGCGCAGGATCACCATCTCCTGCGCCGACTTGAAGTTCGCCTGCATGTCCTTGCCCCACAGCTGCAGCGCGGCGCTCTGCATCGCGCGGCCATAGGAGAACGACAGCGGCCACGGGTGCGGGCCCATCTGGTTCATCGCGTTGAGGTGCGCAGTGGCCTGCTCGTCGCTCTGTCCGCCGGAAAGGAACACGATGCCCGGCAGCGAGGCGGGCACTGCGGCCTTGAGGCAACGGATCGTGGCTTCGGCGACTTCGTCGACGTCGGCCTGGTCCTCGCAGTCCTTGCCGGACACGACCATGCTCGCCTTGAGGATCGTGCCTTCGAGCATCACGTTCTGCTCGTACAGCGCGCCGAACAGCGAGCGCAGCGTCGCCTCGGTGACTTCGTAGCAGACGTCGAGGTCGTGGTCGCCGTCCATCAGCACTTCCGGCTCGACCATCGGCACGATGCCCGCTTCCTGGCACAGCGCGGCGTAACGCGCGAGCGCATGCGAATTGGCTTCGATGCAGGTGCCGCTCGGCGTGTCTTCGCCGATCGTGATCACCGC
>DAIOWG010000182.1:0-6244 GCA_036758645.1 Dokdonella sp.
GCCGCGGGCGCGCGACTCGCGGCGAGGCCTGCGTGGCCGAGCACCGCGAGGTAGTCGAGGTTGACGAGCTGGTAGCAGGCCGCCACGAGCAGCATGCCGAAGAACAGCGCACGCGGCAGGTTGCGCTGCGGCTCGCGCACTTCCCCTGCGATGTTGTTGATGTAGGCCCAGCCACCGTAGGAGAACAGCACCGGCAGCAGCAGGCCGCCGAATGCGAGCGGGTTCAGCGCGGGCGGCGGGCTCGCCGGCGGCGGTGCGCCGCCGGCGGACAGCCCGACGCCGATCAGCAGCGCCACGGCAGCGAGCTTGAGCACGGTCAGGATGTTCTGCGTGATCGCGCCCGCTCGGATGCCGAACCAGTTGATGCCGGCAAGGAACGCGATCGAGGCGACGGCCCACGGTCGCGCATCGGCCACTTCGACTCCGAGCGCGGCGCCCGCGTACTGCACGAACACCGTCGCGACCGCCGCGAGGCTGCCGGAGTAGTTCACCACGAGCATGTTCCAGCCGTAGACGAACGCGACGACGAGTCCGAACGCCTCGCGCAGGTTCACGTAGCCCCCGCCCGCGGCCGGGCGACGCGTGCCGAGTTCGGCGTAGCAGAGCGCACCGACCAGCGCGAGCGCGCCACCGATCGCCCACGCGAGCAGCAGTTCGGTCGCCGATCCGGTCTGGCGCGCGACGGCGGCCGGTGTCAGGAAGATGCCCGAACCGATCACGCCGCCGACGACGACCATCGCCGCATCCCATGGACCGAGCCGGCGGGCATAGCCGACGGGCGCTGCGGGGGTGGCGTCGGCGTTCGTCATGTGGCGGCCCGGGCGGTGGACGAGGGCGCGATCATGCCGGCTTTTGCCGTCTCCCGCTTGCGCGAGAAGGTGATCCGAATGATCAGGCTAAGGATCCAGAGCGGCTCCCTCCTGCCGCTTCGCGGCATCTTCCCCCGCACGCGGGGGAAGAGAGTCATGGACCTCGGGCATTCCCTTCTCCCGCTTGCGGGAGAAGGTGCCCCGCAGGGGCGGATGAGGGGCGCTCTTGATCTTCGCGCGTGCTCGCAGGATCAAGATCAAGAGCGGCCCCCTTCTGCCGCTTCGCGGCCTCTTCCCCCGCAAGCAGGGGAAGCAGAGGCAGCTGCGTGCGCGGCATCTTCCGCTTTTCGTTCTCCCGCTTGCAGGAGAAGGTGCCCCGCCAGGCGAATGAGCGCGCTTCATCGCCATCCCGGTGCCCGCGAACGGCCATCCGATTGCATTATGCTGCGACGCACGAAAGAATCCCGTTTTCGCCCGCGCAGGTTCCCCCTTGCCGACAGATCGCGCAGCACTGCTGCCCGCCGACGCGCCGTGGGTCGTCGTGAAGTTCGGCGGCACCAGCGTTTCGACGCGTGCGCGCTGGGAGACGATCGGCTGCGTCGCGCGTGCGCACCACGAAGCGGGTCGGCGCGTGCTGATCGTGGTGTCGGCGCTTTCGGGCATCACCGACCAGTTGAAGCAGATCGCCGAGTCGCGCAACGACCTCGAACGCTGCCTCGCCGCGCAGGCGACGATCGTCGCGCGCCACCACGCGCTGCATGCCGACCTCGGATTGCCACGCCGCAACGCGATCGATGGCTGGCTCGAGCGTCTCGCGCAGTTGCTCGACGACCCACGAAGGACCGATGGCGAACTCGCATGGCAGGCCGAGGTGTTCGCGCTCGGCGAGCTGATGTCGAGCACGCTCGGCGCGGGCTTCCTCGCGCGGCAGGGCCTTCCGCTGCACTGGCTCGACGCACGCGAGCACATGCGCAGCGTGCCGCTCGCGAACCAGGGCGCGTGGGCTCGCCAGTTGTCGGCGACGGTGCCGGCTGCACCCGACGCGGCGTTCGCGGCCGAGCTCGCCGCGCGCGGCGAGTTGTTCATCACGCAAGGGTTCATCGCGCGCAACGACGCCGGCGAGACCGTGCTGCTCGGTCGCGGCGGCTCCGACACGTCGGCCGGCTGCTTCGGGGCGATGCTGCGCGCGAGCTGCGTCGAGATCTGGACCGACGTGCCGGGCATGTTCAGCGCGAACCCGCGCATCGTGCCCGACGCGCGCCTGCTGGCGCAGCTCGACTACGAGGAGGCGCAGGAAATCGCGACCACCGGTGCGAAGGTGCTGCATCCGCGCGCGCTCGGTCCGTTGCGTCGCGCCGGCGTGCCGCTCGTGATCAAGGACACCAACCGTCCCGCGCTCGCGGGCACGCGCATCCGCGCCGCGGCGGCCGACGCGGCGCCGTGCGTCAAGGCGATCAGCGCGCGCAAGGGCGTCACGCTGGTGTCGATGGAGACCGTGGGCATGTGGCAGCAGGTCGGCTTCCTCGCCGACGTGTTCGCCGAGTTCAAGCGACATGGCCTCTCGGTGGACCTGATCGGTTCGGCCGAAACCAACGTCACGGTCTCGCTCGACCCGAGCGAGAACCTCGTGACGTCCGACGTGCTGTCCGCGCTCGCGACCGATCTCGCGAAGATCTGCCGCGTGAAGGTGATCGCGCCGTGCGCGGCGATCACGCTGGTCGGTCGCGGCATGCGTTCGCTGCTGCATCGCCTCTCGGGCGTGCTCGCGGAGTTCGGAGCGCTCGACGTTCACCTGATCAGCCAGTCGTCGAACAACCTGAACCTCACTTTCGTCGTCGACGAGGCGCTCGTCGACGACCTGATCCCGCGCCTGCACGGCCTGTTGATCCGCGCCGACGCGCTGCGCGCCGAGGACGGCGCGGTGTTCGGCCCGAGCTGGCTCGAACTCGCGGGGGAAGCGCCGGCGCCGGCGGCGCCGACCTGGTGGCGCCGCGAACGCGATGCGCTGCTGCGCATCGCCGCCGACGGCACGCCGCGCTATGTGTATTCGATCGACGCGGTGCGCGCGAGCGCGCGCGCGCTGCGCGCGACCGTCGTGACGCCTTCGGGCGCGCCGGTGGTCGATCGCTGGCACTACGCGCTCAAGGCGAATCCGCATCCGGCGATCCTGCGTGCGCTGCACGAGGAAGGTTTCTCGTTCGAGTGCGTGTCGCTGGCCGAGGTCGAGGCGGTGCGCGCGATGTTGCCGCAGCTCGTGCCCGATCGCATCCTGTTCACGCCGAACTTCGCCCCGCGCGAGGAATACGCGGCCGCGCTCGCCGCCGGCGTGCGCATCACGCTCGATGCGCTGCATCCGTTGCGGCACTGGGCCGGGCTGTTCGAAGGGCACGAGTTGCACCTGCGCGTCGACCTCGGCGTCGGGCGTGGCCACCACGACAAGGTGAAAACCGGCGGCACCGGTTCGAAGTTCGGGATCACGCTGGACCAGGTCGAGGATTTCCGCGCGCTCGCGCGCGCGGCGGGTGCGCGCGTCACCGGCCTCCACGCGCATCTCGGCTCCGGCATCCTCGATGCCTCGCACTGGCGCTCGGTGTACGCGCAGGTCGCGAGCCTCGCGGAAGGATTCAATCGCATCGAATCGATCGACATCGGCGGCGGACTCGGCGTGCCGTCGCGCCCGGGCGAGGCACCGCTCGACCTCGTCGCGCTCGCGGCCGGCCTCGCCGAAGTCAAGCAGGCGTATCCGCGTTTCGCGCTGTGGATGGAGCCCGGACGTTTCCTCGTCGCCGACGCGGGCGTGCTGCTCGCGCGCGTGACCCAGCTCAAGCGCAAGGGGTCGCAACTTTACGTCGGCGTCGATGCCGGCATGAACTCGCTGCTGCGCCCGGCGCTGTACGAAGCCTGGCACGAGATCGCGAACCTCTCGCGCCTCGATGAACCCGCGGCCGCGATGGTGCAGGTGGTCGGGCCGATCTGCGAGACCGGCGACGTGCTCGGCGCGAACCGGCGCCTGCCCGAATGCCGCGAGGGCGACGTGCTGCTGGTCGCGCAGGCCGGTGCCTACGGTGCGGTGATGGCTTCGCGCTACAACCTGCGCGAACCCGCGGCGGAGGTGGTGCTGTGAGGAAGGAGCCTGGATCGCGCCACGGCGCGTGCACGCGCATGTCGGAGTCCAACCCGTGAGTCACTTGACCGATCCGCGTGACGCACGCGCGTTCCGCTTCGTCCGGCGCGAGTTCGCGCAGGGCGTGGTTTCGCTCGTGTATGCATTCGACGACGGGCCGGAACTCGTCGAGCGCATCGCGTTTCCCGACGCGCCCGCGCTTGCGCCCGAACGCAGGCGCGCATTCGAAGCCGCGCTCGACCTGCTGCACCTCGTCGCGGGCGTCAGCTACTTCAAGGCCGGCGTTCCGGCGCGGATCCTCGTCGAATCGGCGCGACTGGATGCCCCGACCGCGGGCTTCCTCGACGCGCTCTACCTGCACGGCCTCGGCGAATTCGCATACCACAACCGGCTCGACCTGCGCGGTCGCATCCGTTTTCCTGTCAGCGCGGACGCCCCGGCTGCGCCTGCGCTCGCGCTCGGGCTCGCACATCGCTCGCTGGTGCCGATCGGTGGCGGCAAGGACTCGCTGGTCAGCGTCGAGGTGCTCAAGCGCGCGGGCGTCGCAGCGACCGCGACCTGGGTCGGGCATTCGCCATTGATCGCAGCCTGCGCCGAGCGCACCGGGTTGCCGCTGCTGAACATCGGTCGCGAGCTGTCACCGCTGCTGTTCGACTACAACAAGGCCGGCGCCTACAACGGGCACATTCCGGTCACCGCGATCAACTCGGCGATCCTCGTCGTCGCGGCATTGCTGCACGACCATGACGCGATCGCGTTCTCGAACGAGCGCTCGGCCTCGAGCGCGACGCTGGAGTACCAAGGCCAGGCGGTGAACCACCAGTGGAGCAAGGGCTGGGACTTCGAGCAGCGCTTCCGCGGGCGCCTGCACGCGCTCGTCGCGGCCGACCTCGGCTACTACTCGCTGCTGCGTCCGCTGTCCGAGCTCGCGGTAGCCGAACGCTTCGCGCGCAGCCACCGGTACGACGATGTGTTTTCGAGCTGCAACCGCAATTTCCGCATCCTCGGGCCCAAGCCTGCCGATCGCTGGTGCGGGCAGTGCCCGAAGTGCCACTTCGTGTTCCTCGCGCTTGCGCCGTTCATGCCCAAGCCGCGACTGCTCGGCATCTTCGGTCGCAACCTGCTCGACGACGCGGCGCTCGCGGGCGCGTTCGATGCACTGATGGAATACCGCGACCACAAGCCGTTCGAATGCGTCGGCGAAGGCATCGAATCGCGCGCGGCGATGGCCGCGCTCACCGATCGGGCGGAGTGGCGCGAGGACACGCTGGTCGCGCGCTTCGCGGACGAGATCCTGCCGCAACTTGACCGTTCCGACCTCGCGCTCGCGACGCAACTCGCAGCCGGTGGCGAGCACGCGATTCCCGCCGACCTGCTGGCCGCGCTCGATGCGGATCGCTGAGCTCGCCGGCCGCCGCGTTGCGGTCTGGGGCCATGGCCGCGAGGGCAGGGCCGCACTCGCTGCGCTGCATGTGCGCCTGCCAGGGCTGCGACCCACCGTGTTCTGCAGTGCGGCGGAAGCCGCCGATGTCATGCCGGGCGCCGCCGGGCGGATCGTCACGGAGGCGCCGACGGCGGCGGATCTCTGCGCGTTCGACGTCGTGATCAAGTCGCCCGGCATCAGCGCATACCGACCGGAGGTGCTCGAGGCGCGTCGCAATGGAGCGCAGTTCACCTCGGGCACCGCGCTGTGGTTCGCCCAGATGCCGCATGCGCGCGTGATCGCGGTGACCGGCACCAAGGGCAAGAGCACGCTCAGCGCGCTGGTCGCGCACCTGCTGCGCGCACTCGGGCAGCGCGTCGCGCTCGCCGGGAACATCGGCCTGCCGCTGCTCGAGCTGCTGGATCCGCCGCAGACGCCGGATGTGTGGGTGGTGGAACTCTCGAGCTTCCAGACCGGGGAAGCGCGCGACGTCGAGGTCGGCGTCGTCAACAACCTGTACGAGGAACACCTCGACTGGCATGGCACGCGCGAGCGCTACGCTGCGGACAAGCTCGCGCTCGCCGACGCGGCGCGCACGCTGGTCGTCAATGCGACGCAGCCCGAGCTGCTTGCGCGCACCGCGACGCATCCGCGCCGCGTGACGTTCGGTGGACCGGACGGCTGGCATGCGCGCGAAGGCTGGATCCGTCGTGGCGAACAGGCGGTGTTCGAGCTCTCGCGCTCGCCGCTTCCGGGCGCCCACAATGCGCTCAACGCCTGCGCTGCTCTCGCGACGCTCGAAGCGGCCGGCGTCGAGGCGGCCGCGGCCGCTCCCGCGATCGCGACATTTCGTCCGCTGCCGCATCGTCTGCAGCCGCTCGGCGAACG